>JAHEMV010000500.1 GCA_024643455.1 Cytophagales bacterium | reverse complement strand
TTACTGCGGTGGCATTTGCAATACTCGGGTTTTGAGCATTAGAAGAAAAGCTGTTAGGTCCGCTCCAGCTATAGGATGCACCTGAAACCGTGGCAGCGGTAAGATTAATGGCAGTTCCCTGGCAAACGGGGCTGTTACTACCGGCGGTCGGTGTAGCTGGTGGAGGGGTAACTACAACGGCAGTAGAGGAAGAACTCGAACATAAGCCTATGGTAGCGGTGACAATATAAGTGCCGGCATTTACTGCGGTGGCATTTGCAATACTCGGGTTTTGAGCATTAGAAGAAAAGCTGTTAGGTCCGCTCCAGCTATAGGATGCACCTGAAACCGTGGCAGCGGTAAGATTAATGGCAGTTCCCTGACAAACGGGGCTGTTACTACCGGCGGTCGGTGTAGCTGGTAAAGAGTTGACAATAAACGAAACACTGCCAATACTTATGGGGACAGCATCAAAGGCAGTATAGCTAGATCCATCAACGACTTGTTCACTTGTTGGATCAGTAACAGTTCCAGGATTAGGATTGTCTCTATACCAGCTATCAGCACCCCCTATATAATCATTTAAATTGACGATGGCTGTTCCGGATCCTGGAGAATCTTCGCAGACATTTTCTTGAGCTAATACGTCGCTGGTATTAAAATGAAGAAAAAATAATGAGATTAAAAAAAGTATTAAGCTTTTCCTTGTGTATCTCAATTCTCTAATTGAAAAGTACTTATCAATACTTAATGGAGTGAATATTAATTTTAACAACTCGTAAAAATGCTTCATACTATGGACTAAATAATTTTTTAACCTTATTCTTTACGGTTATGAAGTCTGTTTATTTTGATTAAGCAAATCTTTTCAAAAATAAAAAACCTTACCTTGTTATAAAAATTCACATTCATGACAACAATTCATTTATATATAAATTGCCAAATAGGTAACATTCTATTTAAAACTTATTGTAAAGATATAGTAAAATATCCTTAATTATATAATTATATTTATTTTTTTTGTAATTAAATTAAGTAATCATAGTGCTGAATTATAACACTTATTTTTTTTGGATTTGCATATTCTTAGTTTTCTATACGTATATAGGATACTTTATATTACTGTTTCTGCTAGTAAAAATAAATCGTTTTTTTTATCAAAAAGAAATATTAAGTTCAAATTATCAACCGAACGTTACATTACTTATTGCAGCCTACAACGAAGAAAATTATATAAAGGAAAAAATCGAAAATTCATTAGCGTTGGATTACCCCAAAGACAAAATCCAGTTTTTATTTGTAACGGATGGTTCAAGCGACAAAACTCCAGATATAGTTGGTAATTACCCCCAAATCAATTTGATGCATCAATCTGCCCGTCAGGGTAAAATCATGGCTGTTGAACGAGCAATGCCTGAGGTTCATGGAGAAATAGTCATTTTTACGGACGCAAATACATTATTAAATAAGGAAGCAATAAAGAATATTGTCCGACACTTTGCCAATGAAAAAGTTGGTGTGGTATCGGGGGAAAAGCGAATCCTGAACCGTAATGTCGATGAAGCCGCCGGTGCTGGTGAAGGATTTTACTGGAAATATGAATCGAAATTGAAACAATGGGATGATGAATTGTATTCAGTGATGGGTGCCGCCGGAGAACTTTTTGCCATTCGAACCTACTTGTTTGAACCAATTCCCAAAGACAGTCTGATTGAAGATTTTTATATGTCCTTCAAGATTATGGAAAAAGGATATAAAATAGCCTACGAACCTGAAGCGTATGCACTTGAGGAACCTAGTGCTTCAGTGAAAGAAGAATTAAAAAGAAAAATTAGGATTGCGGCCGGAGGTATTCAATCAATCGTGCGACTTAAAGAATTACTCAATCCCTTTAAATATGGAGTCATCACATTCCAGTATATTTCGCATCGTGTTTTGCGCTGGACATTAGCACCACTAGCCTTACCTATCGTATTTGTTTCTAATGCTTTACTGTGGAAACATGGCTTTTTTTACCAATTTATAATGTTAAATCAGGTGTTTTTCTACTTTGCTGCGCTTTTCGGTTGGTTATTGGAGAAGAAGCATATTCGTTTAAAATTGCTTTTTATACCCTATTATTTTTGTATGATGAACTACGCCGTTTATGCAGGATTTAAACGTTATATGCAGGGTTCGCAGTCCGTGCTATGGGAGAAATCCGCTAGAAGGGCAAATTAGTTTTTGGAAATGAACCACTTGATTTGATCGCATATAAAGTTTACTTCCTCCTTTCTCAATCCCGGATAAATAGGCAGGCTCAATTCTGAAGCGCAAACTTTTTCTGCAATGGGAAAATGACTCTTTTTATGGTTTAAAAATGAGAACGCTTCATTCAGATGGATAGGTTTTTCGTAATGGATCAGCGTGTCAATACCTTTTGAATGAAGAAATTTTGTTAATTCATCTCTTTTGTTGTAAAGAACTGGAAAAATATGCCGGACATTATTGCTGCCGACCAAGGTTGACTGAAGCTGAATTTCATCCACTTCCCTCAACGCAGATTCATAGATACTGGCGATTTCCATTCGCTCATGATTCCATTTATCCAAGTATTTCAATTTTACTAATAATAACCTTGCCTGCAATTCATCCATTCTGCTATTAATGCCTATCAGGTTATAATTGCCAATCATGGATTTTCCATAATTTCGAAGGACTTTTGCCTTTTCAGCGAATTGTTTGGAATTGGTTGTTATCATTCCTGCATCTCCAAGAGCACCGATGTTTTTGGTTGGATAAAAACTAGTAAAATTCATCAAACCGATGCTACCTGTTTTCTTGTGTTGAAATGATGCACCTTGTGCCTGAGCGTTGTCTTCAATTATGACAAGGTTTTTATTTTTTGCCAGTTCGAGAATTGCCTCCATATCACATGGATTTCCATACAAATGAACAGGAACAATCGCTTTGGTTTGTTTGGTTATACTTTTCTCAATTGCTGAGGGCTTAATGTTTAAATTGTCCGGATCAATATCTACCAGAACTGGTCTCGCACCTGCATTTTGAATAGAAAGTGCTGTGGCGATAAATGTGTGAGCAGGAAGAATGACTTCATCACCTTTACCAATACCAAGACATTTTAGAATAATAAAAAGCGCGTCATGTCCATTACCAACTCCTATTGCATGATCAACCTGGTTAAATTTGGCATATTCCTGTTCAAATTTTTCCAGTCCTTTCCCTAATATGTATTCCTGATCGTCATAAAACTGCTCAAATTCCATGACCATTTCCTTTTTCAATTCAGGATGGATGTGTTGGAAAGGGATGTATTTTATCTGTTTCAACTTTCTAAATAATAAAAAAAGGCAATGATAGTTTATTCAATTAAAAGAGTATGTTTTTGTACTATGTATTTAAAACGGAAAACTAAATATCCGACCAATCACCTAATCCTCGAAATGCTTATAAAATCCATGGTCCGCTAAGGCAAGCATAGGTTTATCTCCGCTACTGTTTCCGTAGGCATAAATTGGTGAGTATGTTTCCAGGTCCAACGCTGTCTGGATGCGATTTACCTTCTCAATACCATTACAATTGGCACCGTCAAATTTTCCTGTAAAAATTCCATCCTGAAATTCCATTTTGGTACTGATGAGTTCCAAATTCATATAATCCGACCATGGTTTAAGCCAAATTTCCAAAGATGCCGAAATGACCACTACCCTGAAGCCATCCTGTTTGTGTTTTTCTATCTCCTGTAATGCTGCAGGTAAAAGAATTTTTGGTATTACCACTTCAGCAAAACTTTTTCCGATTTTTTTTAACTCCTCTTCAGTTTTTCCTTTAAATAAAAAAGATAAGACACGCTGCTTTGCTACTGAGCCATTTTTTTTAATGAACATATAGTAAAACATCATTGGTGAAAACAAACCCATTACTAAATAGAAACCAGCCAGCCCGGAGGTATATTTGATAAACTCCAACAGTGAGTCTTTATTGGTGATCGTACCATCAAAATCAAAAAGCGCCAATCCTCTTTTCATTTTAGAGGGCAATCGTTTTAC
>JAHEMV010000057.1 GCA_024643455.1 Cytophagales bacterium | reverse complement strand
GGATAGGCTGAATTGTATTTATTGAATATCCCTTCAATAATCTTAAGCGATGCTTGCAGGTCATTCGTTTTGCGTATACGAATGGTCATAATTCCATCCCAATCGTCCATGATCATAAACATGGGCTTAACTTCCTGATAGGGTGATCCCATAATCACGTCATCAACTATGCCAATAAGTGTCCGCTTATTATCCCATAGCTCAAGCTCTGTTCCAATCGGATTTTCTAGTTGCATAATATCCATCGCAGCTTTATTGACTAAAATTGCGGTAGAATCGCTCAAGAATTCCTCAGAAAAATCCCGACCCTCCAACACTTTTATCCCCATGGTTTTTGTGTAATCATAATTACAGGTGATTGTAGTGAACAACACGCGAGTGTCATCCAATTTACCAGGCCAACCGAGAAAATTATTTGAGTTGATGCTCGTTATCGGGCTATTGGAAATCGTAACAGCCTCAACTTCCCCAGATTGAAGCAATTCATTTTTTATCACCTTGTAATTTTTATCCAATTCATCATTCAAGTTAACTGAGATTAAATTTTCCTGCTCATAGCCCAACTGCCGGTTTTTTACCAATTGAATCTGATCATAAATAACAAGCGTACCGATGATTAGGAATATAGAAAAACCAAATTGTAAAATCACTAACACCTTCCTTGGTAGATTGGCGTTTTTCCCAACCTGAGATTTACCTTTGAGTACTTTTATAGGATGAAATGAAGAAAGGTAAAATGCAGGATAACTCCCGGAAATCAAACCGGTAAACAGAATCATAAACGCCGAAAAAAGCCAAAAATTCCATGACTGAAAGTCAATAAATAATTTTTTCTCGACCATAGTATTGTAAAAAGGAAGAAGCACCTGAGCCAATAAAACTGCAACCCAATAAGCCAGAAAAGATATAATGACTGATTCTGAGATGAACTGAACCATAAGATTAAAACGACTTGATCCTACAGTTTTTCGAATGCCCACTTCTTTGGCACGTCTCTCACTTCGCGCTGTACTCAGGTTCATGAAATTAATACAAGCGATGATGATGATAAAAATGGCAATTAAACTAAACAGCTGAACAAAGTCGCTCATTCCGCCTTTTTCTATTCCATTTTCAAAATTGGAAAATAAGCGCCACCGATCCATGGGATATAAAAACAATTCTGATTTTATTTCGTCCTCACCGTGGTTGAGTAGCATATCTTTGATCCTTGCATCTACTGAATCCTTATTAGCTGGATCATCAAGTTCAGCAAACACCTGGAATGAGTAATTTCCCCAGTTGGTTTCATTTTCAATTACCCATGGATTTATCTGCCTGCGATATTTCCAGGGCAACAAAAAGTCAAACTCGAATGATGAATTTTTTGGAATATCTTTTAACACTCCAGCTACTAACAATTCGCCTTTATCATCTACACGAATCGATTTATTTATGGGGTCTTCATCACCAAAAAATGCTTTTGCTGTCGATTCTGTAATCACAATTGACGAGGGATCATCTAGAATGATTGATGGATCACCGAAAAGTAAAGGAAATTGAAACATTTCCAAAAACTCTTCGCTGGCAAAATAACCGCGCATAATCAGTTTTTTATCGCCAACTGTCAGAAGATGATCGCCACCCCAATCCATCACAACTGTGTTTTTTATGGAATTGTCTGCTGTTTTTAAAGCTTCGTAAGTTGGCAATGGTAAAGACTGCCAAGAATTTGTCTTATTATCAAAATCTGAATTGACCCAAACCTGATATAATCGTTCTGACTTTGGATGAAATTTATCAAAGGACAATTCATCAAAAACCCATAACAGAATGAGGATGCTACATGTTATTCCTATCGAAAGTCCAACAATATTGATAAAGGTAAAAAATTTGTTTCTGGTGAAATTTCTAATTGCAATGAGTATATAATTTTTAATCATAACTTTTCAATAACATGGTACCACATAAAAAGTCCTGAAACCGAGATGGTTTACTATAAAGACGACTAAATTTTTCAATCATTACAAAATTTACACAATAAGTCTATTCCGGGGATTAATGAATTTATATGGATTTCAATGGAATCTTAATATAATTTATCGAGCTTCATTTACGGACGTGACCGCCATTTGATTATTGAATCACTGTATCAAATTATTTCATGCTATTATTGAATATCGGATATAGCTATTGATAATAAAAAAAGCTATCATGGTTCATATATTGATGAAATAAATACCTTCATTTGGATTCAAATTCTAATATTTGAAACTTGTAAAAAACGAAGAAAATAAACTAAATCTTAAATGAAAAACTCATTCAAACTCGGTGCGCTATTCTTTTTTATGCTTTTTGCCATTCAAGTTAAAGGTCAGGTCTTAATCTCTCTTTTATTTGGTGATAAACTGAATTCAGAAAAAATAGAATTTGGATTAATTGGTGGAATGAATCGATCTTATATAAACGATATCAGTACCGCCAATGGATTAAACAGTTTTAATCTAGGTTTCTATTTCCATATTCTTGCAAAAAATAATGGGTATTTAAGTACTGGAGTATTTGTCAAGTCAAATGTTGGCGCTAAAGGTATGCCGACTTACACCCTGGGTAATGTTGAACTGGATGACTTGTATAAAGATGGTGAGTTAACAAAAAAAATCAACTACTTCTATGTACCAATAATGTACCAACAACGGTTTCAAAACCGATGGTACCTTGAAGGAGGCTTTCAATTGGGATTGCGGAATAAATCCTATGATATTTTTAAGGAGGATGTTCTCGGAGGGGATCTTGAATATACAATCGATGTAAAGGATACCTATAAACGTCTGGATGCCGGTTTGGTTGGTGGTGTTGGATATAAATTTAAAAAGGAAATTAAAAGTATTGCTGCAGGTGTCAACTACTATTATGGATTGGTTAATGTAAGTGATGTTTCTGGTACTACGATTAAAAACTCATCGATCTATTTTTATGTAAAAATACCAATCGGAGCTGGTAAGAATAAAGAGAATGAAGCAATAAACTAATCAAGAATGAACATTAAAAAATATAATGTAGTATCCGAATATTTAAAACAGGATTATTTTGTTTTAAAATGTGACGTTGTGTACTACTGGTTTATTTTTGAAATTGATTTTTTTTAGTACTTTAAAAAATGAACAGACGTATTCTCATATTTTTATTAATTAATTATTTCATCATTTTTATTCAAAATTCATCCAGTGATTAGAATCTATTTTGGTTCTATGCTTTTGATTCACGGACTTTTCATAATCGGCAATACGGTTTTAAATGAAATAGACAAACAAAATGATTTATTAACCCCAAAACGAGATAACTTAAAACTAAGAAAATGAATACCAAAATTGTAAGAATAGCACTCATTGTAGCACTTGGAGGCCTTTTGATGGGTTTTGATGCATCCGTTATTTCAGGTGTAATCGGATTTATAGAAACTGAATTTTCGCTCTCAAAAATTGAGCTGGGTTGGGCTGTAAGTTCATTGACGCTTACGGCAACGTTGGCAATGATGGTTTCCGGACCTTTGAGCGACAGGTTTGGAAGAAGAAGTGTACTGAAAGTAGCGGCAATATTGTATGCCATTTCAGCGATTTATTCCGCTTTGGCTCCAGATTTCATTTCATTGGTTATTGCCAGAATGATTGGTGGAATTGGTGTTGGCGCTTCCTTGATTCTTGCACCGATGTATATTGCCGAGATCGCGCCGGCAAAATTGCGTGGAAGATTAGTGTCCTTCAATCAATTGAATATTGTGATTGGTATTTCACTGGCTTTTTTCACTAATTATCTTATTTTAAAATTTGGTCGGTCAGGTGCCGATTGGGCGATAAGTCTTGGATTGGATGTGTACAATTGGCGATGGATGCTTGGATTGGAGACATTACCAGCAGTACTTTATTTTGTAGGGTTAAATTTTGTTCCGAATAGTCCACGTTGGTTATTAATGAAAGGTAGAAGAGAAGAAGCAGTGCTTATTTTGGAAAGATTTGATACTAAGGAGCAAGTGGAAAAAGATTTGGTCGCGATCGAAAATAGTATTCGAGCCGATGAAAATAAAGAAAAGGTGCGCGTGGCGGAATTATTCAAACCTGCCTTAACCCTGGTATTGACCATAGGGATTGTTATTGCGATACTCCAGCAAATCACAGGCATTAACTCGGTGTTTTTCTATGCACCTATGATCTTCGAACAATCAGGAATTGGTACGGATGCTTCATTTGCCCAGGCGATCCTGATCGGTCTAACCAATTTGGTTTTCACTGTTATTGCTATTGCCTTTATTGATAAATTCGGAAGGAAACCACTATTGGTTTTTGGTGTTTCAGGAATCGCAATTTGTATGTTTTTACTGGCTTACGGTTTTCATTCTGCAACGTACAAATTGACCAATGAATCTGTCTCTGAGATAGCAGCAAAATTCCAAGAGGGGAAATTAAACGAATTGATTGATGTTGAGTTCCAAAGTGATGTTGAATTTAAAAATGCATTAAGAGCAACGTTGGGGAATTCGGTATTAGCAGAGAATCAATCTGATCTGATAAAGGCAGCAATCACCATGAATCCTATGTTGATATTGTTAAGCATAATCGGATTTGTAGCTTCATTTGCCATTTCTTTAGGACCGGTAATGTGGGTATTGTTCTCTGAATTATTCCCTAACAGAATACGAGGAATAGCCATATCCTTTGTTGGGCTTATCAACTCCGCAGTTAGCTTTTCAGTGCAATTGGTGTTCCCATGGGAGTTAGATACGTTAGGCAATTCAACTACATTTCTGATTTACGGTATTTTTGCTGCAGTGGGCCTTGTATTCATCATTAGGGTAGTACCTGAAACAAAAAATAAAACGCTTGAAGAATTGGAGAAACAATTAATTAGAAGGAGATAAATAAGTTGGACATGAAAAATATAATTAAAGCAATAATCACCTTATCAATTGTTATTGGAATGTTGTCTTGCAACAAAAAGGCAGAAAAAGGATTGCCTTCCTCGACATCTGCGACAAAAGCAGAGATAAAAAAAGAAGGAGAAAAATACCAGTTGTATGTCGATGGAAGTCCCTTTTTTATAAAAGGAGCCGGACTTGAGTTTGGGGAAATTGCAAAATTGGCAGAGCATGGTGGAAATTCATTCCGAACATGGAGGGTTGATAATGGAAAGCAATCTGGTAAAGAGGTACTCGATCTGGCCCAGGAATTTGGTCTGAAGGTAACTATGGGTATTGAAGTAGCACGAGAACGGCATGGATTTGATTATAATGATGAAGAAAAAGTAAAAGAACAAAAGGAAGCAATAAGGATTCAGGTGGAGGAATTGAAAGACCATCCTGCTTTAATGATCTGGGCTATTGGAAATGAATTGAATCTTCGGGCGACCAATCCTAAAGTGTGGGATGCTGTCAATGATATTTCAAAAATGATACATGAGATTGATCCCAATCATCTTACTACCACCACTCTTGCTGGAATAAACGGAGACCTGGTCAAGGATATTAAGGAAAGAGCTTCGGATCTCGATCTCCTGAGTATTCAGATGTATGCTGATATTGTAAATTTACCGAGATATATCAAAGAGACAGACTGGACAGGACCTTATATGGTAACCGAATGGGGAGCCACGGGTCATTGGGAGGTGGCAAAAACAAAATGGGAAGCCCCTATTGAAAACAATTCGTCTGTAAAAGCGAATTTTTATCTCGATCGATACAAAACTGCTATCGAACCAGAGGTTGCACAATGCCTGGGTTCCTATGTGTTTTTATGGGGGCAAAAACAAGAACGAACTCCAACGTGGTATGGTGTATTTATGGCAAATGGAAATGAAACCGAATCTGTTGATGTGATGCATTATTTATGGAAAGGAGTATGGCCAGCCAATCGCTCACCTAAATTGGTTTCATTTAAACTAGATGATAAATCCGCTAATGATAATATTTATCTTGTAGCGGGGAATAACTATGCGTCAAACGTAATTGTCGAAGATCCTGAAAATGATGAAATTACTTATGTCTGGGATATTAAACCAGAAAGTACCGATCTTGGTGATGGAGGCGATTTTGAATCAACTCCTGAGAGTTTGACCGGTCTTATTGAGGGGAGTGGATCTGTGGTCAGTTTAACAGCTCCTGCAGAGACAGGGCCATATCGTATTTTTATATATGCTAATGATGGGAAAGGACATACAGCACATGCTAATATTCCTTTTTATGTGAATTAATTTTGGGGTTTTTTAATTAAAATTAAGTTAAAGCTTGGCATCCGAAAACATGTATATCGGGAATAATCCATTGAAAGTCCATCCAAAACAAATAGGAGGGAGTTTGATAAAAATTGATGGGGAAGGTTTTTATAAGATCAGCAATTACGATCAAATGAGACCCTTTTTTATGAGTATCGTCAGTAGCACGGATCTTTGGATGTTTATTTCTTCAACCGGGGGATTGTCCGCAGGTCGTAAAAATCCTGACCAGGCCTTGTTCCCCTATGATACTGATGATAAAATTTCAGATAACTCAGAAATTACAGGCAGTAAAACGATTCTGATTATTGAAAAAGAAGGTCGGTCGTATTTATGGGAACCGTTTTCGGATCGATATTTTGGGATTTATGCTATTGAAAGAAATCTTTATAAAAGTGTAAATGGTGATACTATCCTTTTTGAAGAGATAAATGAGGATTTGAAAATAAGATTTCAATATCGATGGTCGCATGCTGAAAAATTTGGATTCATTAAGCATTCCATAATTAATAATGATGGCGATCTTCCTGTAAGTGTAAATGTGCTTGATGGGATTCAGAATATTTTGCCACCTGGAATTTCAAAGAAATTTCAGTCCGAAAAGAGCAACCTCGTAAATGCCTATAAAAAAAGTGAACTGATACCAGAAATTGGCCTTGGGGTATATTCATTAAGTTCAAATATCGTTGATCGCCCTGAACCTAGCGAATCCTTAAAATCGACTACGGTGTGGTCAACTGGCCTTCAAAATTGCAATTTCCTGATTTCATCCATTCAATTGCATCATTTTCGTCAGGGACTTGGGATAAAACAGGAAACAGACGTAAGAGCGGAACGAGGTGCTTATTTCCTAAACAAAGTAATAAAATTAAATAAAGGTGGCCATCAAGAATGGTTTCTTGTTGCAGAAGTAAATCAGGATGCCGGTAAAATGGCAGAAATAGAATTATTGCTGAAAGGAAAGGAAAATATATCTGAAATTCTTAAAGAAAACATCCAGAACAGCAGTCAAAATTTGCAAAAAATCGTTCGGGAATCAGACGGAATTCAACTGACTGCCGATCAATTGAGTTGTACAAGGCATATCTCCAATGTGACCTTCAATGTAATGCGTGGAGGTATTTTTGATAACGGATATCAGATTGAGCGGGATGACCTGCTTACCTACATCAAATGCTACAATAAACCAGTTGCCAAAAAATTTGATATTTTTCTCAATGCCCTGCCCCAGAAGGTGTCGCATGATGATTTGATCGCGGAGACAATAAAACTTGGCGATCAGGATCTTTTAAGGTTGTGTTTTGAATATCTGCCTTTATATTTTAGCAGGAGACATGGAGATCCAAGTAGGCCATGGAATACCTTTTCTATTGAAACAAAAACATCTAGTGGGGATAGGATTTTAAACTATGAAGGAAATTGGAGGGATATTTTTCAAAATTGGGAGGCACTTTCAGTTTCTTACCCCAATTTTGTTGAATCCATGATTACCAAATTTCTGAATGCCTCAACTGCTGATGGTTATAATCCATATCGGATTACTCGGAATGGTATTGAATGGGAGATGACAGATCCTGACGACCCTTGGTCTTTCATCGGTTATTGGGGGGATCATCAGATCATTTACTTGCTCAAGCTACTTGAGTTGTCTGACAAGTACCATCCTGGCATATTGGTTTCTTTCCTGAATCAGTCATTTTATAGTTTTGCAAACGTTCCGTACAGGATAAAATCACATGAGGAAATCCTGAAAAATCCATACGATACAATAATATTTGATTTCGAATTAAATGCCCAAATCCAAAATCGGGTCACTGAAATTGGATCGGACGGAAAGTTAGTTTGGACCAACAATGGTAGCATCAAAAAGGTGAATCTCTTAGAAAAGTTGCTGATTCCTCTCCTGGCAAAGTTCTCAAATTTCATTCCTGAAGGAGGTATATGGCTTAATACCCAACGCCCTGAATGGAATGATGCCAACAATGCACTGGTAGGTTATGGTGTTTCCATGGTGACCCTATATTATATCCGCAGGTATATAGTATTTCTGAATAATTTGATAGGCTTATACGATCAAAAAGCACTTACAATTTCAATTGAGTTAAAGGCATGGTTTGAGGAGATATCAGAGATATTTCAGCAAGACCAATTAACACCAGATAGGCCAATGGATGGTAGGGTAAGAAGTAAAATCGTGGATCAACTAGGTGCTGCTAAAGACAACTATAACACTAAAATTTATACTGGCTTTACTGAAAAAAATGGAGCGATTGGCGTTGCCGCAGTTCAAACATTTTTCAATCGATCACTGCAGGTTATTGACCATACCATAAAAATCAATAAGCGTAATGATCAACTTTACCATTCCTATAATCTTTTATCTATTGGTGATTCACATTCATGCGATCTGAATCATTTATATGAAATGTTGGAAGGCCAGGTAGCCGTTTTAAGTTCAGGCAGTTTATCCGCTATTGATGCTGTTGAGCTTCTTGATGCCATGAAGCAGAGCAAACTTTTTAGAAAAGATCAATACAGTTATATTCTGTACCCGAATCGGGAATTGGCAAAATTTCATAAAAAAAATACTATTCCTAAGGATCTTGCAATCAAATCACTATTGATTGGGAACCTTATTGAAAATCAAAATGAGTCCTTGATTTATAAAGATGTAAAAGGGGAGTATCATTTTAATAAAGAGATAAAAAATGCAAAGGATATTGATATAATTCTATCCCAACTAAGCAAGGCTGGTAATCATGCCTTGGTTGATATGGAGGGTGTTTTGATTAAAGAGATATTTGAAAGCATGTTTTCTCATAAGAGCTTCACTGGGCGTTCCGGTACCTTCTATGGATATGAAGGATTAAATAGTATCTACTGGCATATGGTATCAAAATTATTACTTGCTGTTCAGGAAAATATCTATCGGGCCTATGACAAGAGTGCAGACAAAAAAATAATCGACAGATTAATTGAGCATTATTACCAAATTCGGGCTGGAATTGGCTATAGCAAATCTCCTGAATTGTATGGAGCTTTTCCCACCGATCCTTATTCTCATACTCCTGGGAATAAAGGTGTTCAACAGCCTGGGATGACAGGCCAGGTCAAAGAAGATATTTTATCCAGATTTGGAGAGCTGGGAGTTAGGGTTAATAATGGTAAAATTCAATTTTCCAGTGTTTTATTGAGAAAATCAGAGTTTATTGCCAGTAAAACGATGATTACTGAAATGGGATTTCCTCAAATATTAGCAAAAGATTTTATCGCTTTTTCCTTTTGTAATATTCCATTTCTATATAGGGTCAGAACAGAAAAGGAAAAAATTATTATCCATTACCACGGAAATAAATTAGTGGAAATAGAAGGATTAATTTTAGAAAAGGATATAAGCAAAGAGATATTCAACCGTGATCCCAAAATCAAAATGGTTGAAGTATATCTTTCTCCAAATCTTGATTGATCTCAGTGCACAATCCATAATAGGGAATTTAGAAATGTCCTTATTTTAAGGGTTGGAAATCATGTGATTTTTTTCCAACTTAGGTAGTTAATTAATTCTACACTAACCAAACACACATGACTGAGCAACATCAACATCCGCATGATCCAATTAATTGTATTATTCCTCCTCATATGGTTGACAAAATCATTGAAAATGGAGGTAAAGATCAAATCGAAAGAGCAGTTAAAACGCTAAATATTTCAGACCAGATTCGCAGTGCTCGACAATCCGTTCCAGAGGCGATAAAACGAACACAGGCAGTTGCGGGTCAAAAAAATCGCTTAATTTATGATGCGCAGAATGGATCTACGTTGCCTGGCACTCTGGTAAGAAGTGAGGGTGATCCGGCTACTGGTGATCCGGCTGCAGATGAAGCGTATGATGGAGCTGGAGCTACCTTTGATTTATATTACGAAATATTTGAGCGGGACTCTATCGATAACAATGGCATGGATTTGATATCTATAGTCCATTATCTCCAGGGGTATGACAATGCTTTTTGGAATGGAGAAAGAATGGTTTATGGTGATGGTGATGAAGATTTACCTGTTTCTCAACGGTTATTTAATCGGTTTACGATAGCAATCGATATTATTGGGCATGAATTAACACACGGAGTAACGCAATATGAAGCAGGCTTGATTTATAAGGATCAACCAGGGGCGCTTAATGAATCGTTTTCTGATGTATTTGGTTCGTTGGTCAAGCAACGTATCAACAATCAAACGGCAGCTCAGGCAGATTGGCTAATTGGCGCTGGACTATTTACCTCAAAAGTAAATGGAAATGCCATCAGATCCATGAAAAATCCAGGTACTGCCTATGATGATCCACTTCTTGGAAAAGATCCCCAACCTGGTCATATGAACAATTATGTTCAGACCACCAGTGATAATGGTGGGGTACACATTAATTCTGGAATTCCCAATAGGGCATTTTACGGTGTAGCACGAGAACTGGGAGGCTATGCCTGGGAAAAAGCCGGTAAAATATGGTATGTAACACTTCGTGACAAACTCAATTCGACTTCCGATTTTCACACGGCGGCAAATATGACATTTGAGGTAGCAGCTGAACTTTACGGGAAAAATAGTCCTGAACAATTAGCTGTTCAAAAAGGATGGGATGAAGTGGGGATTGTTTTAAATTTAGATAAACGAAAAGGTTGTGGTAATATATTTGGTAGCTTTTTGGCTGGGATCAGTTTATAATATTTTGGAGAAACAAGATAATTTTAATATTCAATTCCAGCGAACGGGAGGTTTTGCTGGAATTGTTACAAACGCTGAAATTGATAGTAAGCGCTTAGATACAGAAGAAATAGAAAAAATAAAATTACTGATTAGCCAAAGTAATTTTTTTGGATTTCAGCAAACGGATAGTTTGTCAAAAAATATCCCTGATCAATTCCAATATGTGATTACGATCAAACAAGGGGATAAAAAGAAAACAATTGAACTTACAGATTCTACTGTACCGGATAGTTTTATTCCATTAATTAATTATCTGACGCAAAAATCGCGAAAGGGAAATTAAAGCCTGATCTTTGAATTTGTAATTTATGCTATAAAAGCAAAATCAGCCAGTGTTTTTAGTTTCTTGATTGGTAGACTTTCTGAAAAATAATTGGATTCGTTATCAACCAGCGTTCGAACTGATTTCTTTACGGTAATCTAGAATTAGTTTTTCCCAATCATTGTTTTGGAGCTGTTCCAGGACTTTTTGGTCTCTATTGTAAATATCTTTTAGAAAGAAAATATCTTTATTTTCATAAAAACCACAGGTCCAATAAAGTAGTAGAATATCGATTGGCTTTTTTAGATTTACAACCTTCTCCTTTTTCTCATCAATTACTTGTTTGATCTTTTCCTGATCCCATTTTTCATCGTTTAACAGCACTTCTGCTAATTTTAAAGGATTCTGCACCCGAATGCAACCATGGCTAAATGCCCTTTCTTCTTTTAAAAAAAGGTATTTGGAGGGGGTATCATGCAGATAAACAGAATATGCGTTGGGGAACATGAATTTGACCTGACCAAGTGCATTTCCAGGACCAGATTCTTCTCTTACGGTATAAGAAAAATTAGAAGGAGTAACGTTTGACCAATCCACTGATCCCTGGTTTATCGCTTCTCCTTTTGAATTGAGCAATGTCATTTTTCTATCCGAGAGATAGGTAGAATCTTTTTTTATTTTGGGTAAAATCTCCTGAGTGGCGATAGAATAGGGGACTGTCCAGGTTGGATTAAATACCAAATATTTCAATTTAGATTTGAAAACGGGAGTTTGGTTATAGAAGGTGCCAACCATCACTTTCGTATCATGTGTAAGTACGCTATCTTTATAATAAAACAATTTGAAATTGGCGATATTCACCAGAATCATGTCTCGCCCGAGGTCGCTTAAAACCCACCTTGCCCTTTCCATATTTACCCTAATTTGATTAATTTTTTGATCTACTGGAATATTGAGGGCTTCAACAGTATTTTTTCCAATTACACCGTCAGGGTTTAATCCATGCCGGAGTTGGAATCTTTTTATAGCGTTAATCAAATCATCATCATATAAGGAATCAATAAAACTCTCTTCAAATTCAATGTCTCCTGTCACACAGAGTCTCCTTCGTATTGCTGGTAAATCGACGCTAAATTCATTTGGTTTTATTACTCGATTTACTGTTACTTTTTCCCAACCTCCATTATCCTCTATTGACTGATATCGAATCAGTTCTTTTCTGTATTCATGATAGGGTTCATATTGGGGCCTTAAATCTGATAATGTACGAGTGAGTGTATGATGAAGTATCGCCTCTTCAAATAATTTCGTTGGATTTTGAGGGATTGTTCTGCTGTTAAAATTCCAGTTCAATTCCACTGTCATTGGATTGACTTTACCTTTGATTAGGTGGTAAGCATACAATAAAAGGCCATCAGTTAGCAATAGGTCAAATTGGGCAATTTCCTTGTAGTCCAAATAAGTATTGCTCAAAATTTCTGATCTCAACTCTTTTATTTTTTCAAGATGATAATCACTGGGCTCCAATCCGTCTGTCCATGAATTTTCAAGGCATTCGATTGCGTCAAATCGATTTTGCATATCATACCACAAAAGCTTGTTTCCATTTGATTTATACATCTCTTTTAAGACAATATTGGAAAACACAAGCTCCCCAGATATTTTATACAAATTAAAATTTTCGATGGAATCGATATAGGAAAGGAGGATTGACTTTGTGCTGTCAGAAGAAAATTCAGCAAACTTATCTTGAGTTGTTTCTTCTAATGCTTCTTCGTTTTGGGTTGGTTGATCAGATGTATCGTAGGTATAGGGTATGATTTTAGGATTACAAAAAGTAAACAGAATAGCAAAAAACAAGGTGAGGCCTAAATAGTATATTTTCATAAAAGGTTGTGGTTTGATAAAGAAAACAAAGAAGTGCAAAAATCACAAAAATTTTGACGTGCGCAAATAGTCTAGTTGATTGGAAAATATAAAAATTAACGAATGTTCCTTAATAAGGTCAATAACCTCCTTATAATTTTTCGCCGGAAGCGAAGGGCAACCAAAACTTCTTCCAAGTCTTCCGACCTTATCGATAAACGATTCACTTACGTAGTCAGCACTATGGATTACAATATTTCTTTCACGGGCGTTATCATTAATTCCTTTTTCAAGTCCATCCAATTTCAATGATAACCCATGCTTGCCTTGATAAGTCTCACCGGTTAGATAAAAACCCAGACTGCTTTTAAAGGAATTGGCCATGTTTGAAAAAGACTCAGGGATATCCCATCCGGAATTTTTACCATGAGCCACCAGACTTTCATGGATTATTTTATGTTTTTGAAGGTCAATAATAAAAAAGCGATCTTCCTTAGATGATTTATTGAAATCGATGACCGTCAATACATTCTTTTTATCGACTACCTGTTCGGCAATAAGTTTTTGATATCCGTGATATGCTAGTGCAAATGCGTCTAATGAAAGATCTTCATTTTCCAAAGCGTGATAAAGTGATACCGTAATACTATCGTATTTTATTAAACTGGAGCTATCGCTTTTAATGTTAAATCCATGGGTATTGAATGAAATGCCCAGGATAAATATAAGCATGACCAGAGACCTGAGGAATGAATTGTTCAAACTAAATTTTCTTTTACACTGTCCCAATGCGACAAATCTTTTTATGAAAGAATCAAAAATAAAGGATATTATTTTTGAAAAACGGTCGTCTTTTCATAAAACAATACACGTAAAAGAGAATAGATGATTCTAAAATGGTTCCGTTTCAATTTCAATGATTTTACTTTTAATGGTCAATTTGCTCTTGCCTTCATTCATGCCATTTTTCCATTGATAATTATTTGCAAGACCTTTCCCAAAAAGATTGATAAACCGTCCATAATGAAAATCGAGCCAAAAGTAGGTACCTGATTTGAATCCGGCAGAGTTTTCATAAATCAGCCTTGTCCTGATTTGGATCATCTTCAGCTCCTTGATTAATTGTTTGAAATCGACAAGCGAAATTTCCTTCTTTGTAAGAATACGGATTGAAGTGGTAATTTTTTCTCCAGGTTTTATATTCTGTAACTGTGTGTTATTTTGAAAGTAACGATAATTTTCCAGTCGAGGCAGATCGGTTGCCAACCGCAACGGGATCTTACTCAACAATTTGACTTTGGATTTTGGCAGAAATTCCGCATAAATATTATGAATCCTGACATTATATGCCCAATAATCGGAGTCATTGCACAACTCGCCAGTAAAAATGAGCCCTCCCCACTGAAAATTTTCACCGATCACATCACCCTTGGTCGGCACAATCTGTACATTTTTGAAATAGAGTTTGGGACGGAAAAAGTGTCTTTTTATTTGAAAAATGATAAATGTTCCTGCGAGAATACCTCCTGCAAAAGCACCTATCACAATTAAGATAAAATCACCAAAAAAACTAGTCATGGGTTGGTCTACTATTTGACGAAATTAAAATAAAAAAACTAAATCTCAATTCTGAATTTACACTAATGCATTATAGTTATTGAGAAATTACGATAAACAGTCCTCTTCTTTCGATAGAATGCGCTGCGTTATTTGGTTCTGCCTCCAACACCGCTATCAAATACATCATCAACAGGTTCCCAAAGTTCTATTTTATTTCCTTCCGGGTCCATGATGTGCACAAATTTTCCATAATCAAATGTTTCTATTTCATCCAGTATTGTTACCCCTTCTTCACGGAGTTTTGTCACCATCCACTCGAGGTCTTCCACCCGATAATTGATCATGAATTCTTTATTTGAAGGTTGGAAATAGGTGGTTTTTTGTTCAAAAGGGCTCCATTGGCTAAATCCTTTCTTTTTGCCTTCATCTGCTTGTCTCCATTCAAAACAAGTTCCATATTGATCTGTTTGTAATCCAAGATGGGTTTGATACCATTTTTTTATAAGATCTGGGTTTTGAGTCTTGAAAAATATTCCTCCTATTCCCGTAACTCTTTTTTTTGGGTTACTCATTATCGTCTTTTTATAAATTTAAAATCCATTTGCAG
>JAHEMV010000499.1 GCA_024643455.1 Cytophagales bacterium | reverse complement strand
AAAATATCATTAATTTCCAAAGCCCAGTCAAACCCATATTCGCTATTTATATTAGAAAAATCTCCTGAAGGTATGTGTATCATACTTAGGTTATGAACCATATTGCCACTGCCTATAATCATCACACCTTTCTTTCTTAATGGTGCCAATTCCTTTGCCAGTTCATAGTGATACTTCCCATCTTTGTAATAATCGATACTCAACTGAATTGTTGGTATGTTCGCTTCCGGAAACATTTGCTTCACTACACTCCAGGCGCCGTGGTCAAGGCCCCAATCGTGATCAGGAACGACATTTGTTTTCTGTATCATTTCTATAATTTCTTTTGCCATTTCAGGACTTCCCGGGGCTGGATATTGTTGAGCAAATAATTCTTTAGGAAAACCTCCAAAATCGTGAATGGTTTTAGGAAAATCCATTGCTGTGACTTTAGTGCCATGAGTAAGCCAATGTGCTGATATGATGAGCACAATCTTTGGTGTAGGAATTTCTTCCGCCATTTTACGCCATCGCTGACTAAATTCGTTATCCTCAATGGCATTCATTGGCGATCCATGACCAATAAACAAAACAGGCATGATTTCTTCCTGCACAGGAAGATCATTAACAAATTTCTTGAATTCTGAAAGTCCTTTATCCATTTGCTTTTTGATTGTCTTCAACTCTATTAGACATTTTCCAATTTTGAAAAGATGTGTTATACTAAACCTGTATAAATCCGAATGGTTCTACAATTTCTGTTTTAAAATATTTTAGTGCATTGGAGTCTGCAGTTTAATTCAATGTATTATATTGAAAACTTGTTTTGAATAACACATACGGTATATGCTTATATATCGAATCATAAATTAACCATTAATCCATGAACTGCACGCCTCAAAATTCACTTCAATTTATACTTTCTAAAAAAATGAAAATGTCAATATGGGTATTTTTCCTTATTCATCTGGTGAATCATACCCTACATGCACAGCAACATGATCATAGCAATATGGCAGATGGAATAAACCATGTCATGGCTTGTCGTACCGGTGTCAATTATGTCGATAATCTTCCTCCTGCAATACTTATGGATGGCGTAGGACATTCGTCATTAAAAATAAATACCACCTCTCCTTTGGCCCAGCAATACTTCAGCCAGGGAGTAAGCCTGCTGCATTGTTTCTGGGATTTTGAAGCATATCGTTCCTTTAAGGAAGCAATTCACCAGGACTCTGCGGCAATCATGCCATATTGGGGTTTACTTCATACCATACTTTTTATCGACAACAAGGAGTTTGATGATGACAAGGCTATGGCAATCAAAAATCTTGACACCTTAGTTTCAAAAGCAGAAGGTTACGAAGCGCTTTATACCAGGGGAATTCTCGATCAGGCCAAAACGGGAAATCCGGAAGGCTACATGAAAAATCTGGAATACATCGTTCATCAATATCCAGATGATACGGATGCAAAACTTTTTCTTGCTCTTTTTAATATGTCGGGTTATGATGCAGAAAAAAATCCCAGAGAAGGAAATATGTACAGCGAATATTTGCTTCGGGATTTATTGAAAACCAATCCGGAAAACCATGGCGTACACCATTATTGGATTCACCAGATGGAAGATTGCTGCCCTGAAGAAGCCCTGGAAAGTGCCAATAAACTGGCCTTACTCGCTCCAAAATCGGGGCACATTGTGCATATGCCTGGACATATCTATTACAAAATGGGCGATTACAAAAAAGCCCATGACCAGTTTATCGAAGCGATGAAGGTCGATTCTGCCTATATGGTCGAACAGCATATTTCGGAGCTGGACAATTGGAATTATATCCACAACATTAATTACCTTTTGGCAAATTGTGCCCAGGATGGTCGATATGAAGAAGGATTGTACTATGCGCACAAGCTCGAAAGTATGGTTCCAAATAAAGATCGCATGGATATGCATCGAAGGGCATTTTTCTACCAGGGCAAAATAGTACCGGCTGTTATGGAAATGCGGTTTGGCTCCTGGGACAATGCAGTGAAAAAATTTAATCTGATTGATAATTCAGATTCCCTCTATGGCACGGAAGAGATGGATTATAAAAAAGCTTTAACACTCTTTTCATCTGGTATGTCAGCTCTGGAAAAAAAGGATATCGAAGCTGCGAGCAGATATTCGGACAAACTTGATGCCCTTTTCTGGAGAAATTCTCAATATGAAAATGAGGATGATAGATTGAAAGATCGAAATTTGAATACACTTAAAGTAACATCTGTAGAATTGAAAGGGGATATCTTAATTGCTCAAGATAAGTACGAGGAAGGCATAAAAACGCTGGAGAAAGCGGTGAAAATGGAAAAAGATCTTGGATATTCTGAGCCTCCGTACTATCCCCGTCCTTCCTTGATTAGCCTTGCCACCGCCTACCTCAGTCGTGGTGATTATGAAAATGCGGTTGCGTGTTATGATAAAATTATGCAAAAACATCCAAACAGCGCCATGGCATATTGGGGGCTAATGAAAGTCTATAAAGCGGATAAAGAAAAAGACAACTACACTAATGCTAAAGCTAATTTTGACCAAGTAACAAAATATGGTGATCCGGCAGTTTTCAGGTAATTGAGATTTCAAGTAGCCACTTCAGGAAGGATCTCATCCTTTGCCGCTCTCAATGAAAAAGCATCAATTCTTTTTTATGAAAGATTAGGTAACTTTAATAAATGAAAACCTATTCGGGCATCTATCTTATGCTTGAAGTATAAGTAAAAATGAAAGAAATTACTTTTTTTTTGAAAACAACCTGATGCACCACAAATTTCTGTATGCTCATAATTAATCTAATATAAAAAACAATATGGGAATCTTTTTTCCTGATCAAAGATGGACCAGTGAGGGTGAGCCGGAACTCGGAGTAGGAATCGTAACAGATATCGGTAAAGGTTGGGTTAAAATTCATTTCCCGGTTTCAGGTGAATCGAGACAATATGCTATGGAAAACGCCCCGCTTCGTCGGGTGATTTTCAAACCCGGAGATACCATTATGGATACGGATAACCACCCATTGCTCATCGAGCAGGTTCAGCAAAACGGCAGGTTATTCGTCTATTTCGGGCAGGACAGAACGTTGTCTGAGGCAGACCTTGGAGATGTGTCAGACAAACACGGCGTAGCTGATCGACTTGCCATGGGAGATGTGGACCAACCGGAAATATTTGCTTTACGCAGGTTGACACTTGAACATGATCACAAGCGGAGAATCTCTCCCGTAATGGGATTTGTCGGTGGCCGAATCGACCTGATCCCTCATCAGTTGTACATCGCACATGAAGTGAGTGCGCGATATGCTCCACGCGTTTTACTTTCAGACCAGGTGGGGCTTGGGAAAACGATTGAAGCCTGCTTAATCCTGCATCGCTTACTTCTGAGTGGACGTATTTCGCGGGCATTGATTCTCGTTCCTGACTCACTTGTTCACCAGTGGTTTGTCGAAATGCTGAGGCGATTTAATCTATGGTTTCACATTTTTAATGAAGAGCGCTGTGCCGCAATTGAACCAGGCGCACCGGATGGCAATCCCTTTCTTGATAATCAACTCATTATTTGTAGTACTGCTTTTTTGGCCGGATCAGAAATTCGAGCGAGACAAGCGCTGTCGGCTAGTTGGGATATGCTGGTCATTGATGAAGCGCATCACTTAAGTTGGTCATTTGAAAATGTGAGTCCGGAGTATGCCATTGTTGAACTATTGAGTAGAGTTGCAAAAGGATTGCTTCTTCTGACCGCTACTCCTGAGCAATTGGGTGTTGAAAGTCATTTTGCTAGACTTCGATTACTGGATCCGGACAGATATGCAGACTATGAGACTTTCAGAAATGAATCACAGAACCAAAAGGAAATTGCAAATATTGTGGAAGACTTGTCTTCTGGGCAACCATTAAGGGCTAAAGAAACCAAATTGCTGGAATCGCTTATTGGCAAAGAAAAAGTTAACTCAATCGCAAAAGGGGGCGAATTAGCTCGGAATAATCTCATCGAAGACCTGCTGGACAGTCATGGGCC
>JAHEMV010000498.1 GCA_024643455.1 Cytophagales bacterium | reverse complement strand
AAAAGCTGTCTGACCCTGTTTTGATTAACGTTGCAAGGATATTCTTCGCGATTTCGAGATCCCGATTCATCTTTTTCTCATCAATCTCCTGTCCGGATTTGAATCCAAAAAACATGGGTATTATGCATAAAATAAGTATCTTTTTCATTTTCAGTATAGTTAATGTCTTACATATAGATTCCAAATAATCTGTATTACAGATTTCTTTAGTTACTGCTTTTATAATTTATTGATGCAAAAAGGTTAGTCAATACCTGATCTGTTTCCTTCTTTTGAATGGATTGAGTTTCTTTTAATTCAATCAAATTATTTTGAATCATCACCAAATCCTGATTGCGTTGCTCTTGCATATAATCATTGAACTGGGTCAACATCGTTTTAAAATACTCTTGCTGTTGGTTTGAAGTCAATTTTAAATATCCCTTCAACATCTCAGAATTTCTTTTTTCCAATTCAGAAAAGAAATTCTGAAGATCCATCGCATCAATCGTTTCGCTTTTATTGGAAGTCAATTCATTTGCAACTGTGTTCTCTATAGCCGCTATCTTTAGTTGAGTTGTGCTATCCGAAGCACCAAGTTTCGCCAATATGAGGTTATTGCTTTGATTTATTTCCTGTGCAACAAGTGCCTTTATTCTATCATCTATAAGTTTTATTTCCTGATCAGAATTGGTCGTTCCATAACCAAATTGAAATCCGTTTCTATTAATCGAAACTGAAAAATTTGTGAGATAACCAACAAACATCATGATCAATAATGATGCTGCAACCACTGTCACTGGACGTAACCATATTATTTCCTTTCTTTTAATTGAACCTCTTCCCCTTTTTGAATTACTCCAGACAGGGAAAGGCTCCATAACCTCTTTATCAGGAAGTTCATTTAAACGAGCTTTTACAGCTTTCATAGCCTCATACTCTTGTTTCAATTCTTGATCATCTTCCATTTTTAGTTCAAATGCTTCCCGTTCACCGGCAGTCATCTCGTCATAGAGGTAGTTCAATAATTCTTTGTTAAAATCCTGATTTTCCATCATTAACCTTAGATTTTATAGTTTAATTCACTCTTTTCTAACATTTTTTTTAAAGCCTTCAGACCATAATAAAGTCTTGATTTGGCTGTATTTTCAGATATATTTAAAACATCTGCAATCTCTCTAAATTTCATTCCTTCAAACTCTTTCATGATCATTACTGTCTTTTGCTCGTCGGGCAGTTGTTTTAATAATTCAGCTATCATCTCTACTTTTTCTTTTTTCTGATATTCTGCTTCGGGATTGCCTATTCCAGACTCCAGTACGCTATCGTTATCATGAACGAAGATTGAAAACCACTTTTTCTTTTTGTGACGCCTATCTTCTATGCGACAATGATTTAATGCAATTTTATATAGCCAAAACCTGAATTGATCAATGTCGCGAAGCATTCCAATTTTTTGAAATACTACAATAAATGTTTGTTGTGTAACTTCCATGGCCAGATCATGATCTCCAAAATATTTTAAAGAGAAATTATAAATCCTTTTATACCATAATCCTACCAGCTTACCATAAGCATGTTCATCACCATTCTGAGATTTTTCAATTAGATTTTTGCTATGATAAATTGCTATATTTTCGAGGACCTCAGCCATTCAGTATTAAACGTTCTAATACAAGGATGAAATAATAGGTGAAAAAGTTTTATCGAATGGATAATAATTTTCTCACCATGGAAAATAGTTAATTAATTATAAAAAGAACCCAAAAGAAAGTGGAGAAAATACGATTATAGATTATAACCCTAAGAACATAATGGCTAGACCGGAAAGGCAAATGGTGCCCCCTGCGATCGCATGCGTGTATCGTTCTAATTTTCCGAATTTAGCCAAGCCTATTCCCCATGTCGAGAACAGCACTATAGCAACCATGGTTAGTAATGTTGTAAACGTAAATACACCAACCACCATATACATTCCAAGCATGCTGCTTTTCGCTGCCGGGTACATAAGAAGTGGGATCAGGGGCTCGCAAGGACCTAATACAAAAACGGTAAATAAAATCCATGGAGTTATATCTCTGGCGGATGTTTTCACCTGATTTAAAGGCTTAACCTGCGTGTCTTTACTAAAGACGATGTGTTGCTGATGTACGTGAGCATGTTCCAGTGTGTGAACATGTGGATGATCATGAATAATCCCTGAACTATGAACGTGAATATGACTATGCGGCTTGTTTTTGATTGCGCGATGAATCCCCCAAATAAAATAGGCCAATCCAAAGCCAATCAGGAGCCAGGCAGCCAGTGTACCTCTGAACGCTTCCAACGCTTCCAACTTCATCACCTCGGCACCAAGGTATACTCCGATTAATCCAAGTGCCACGGAGCTAAGTACATGACCGCTACCACAAAGAATGGTGATCCATGATGTCTTTAACATCGACCATTTTCTCACTTTTGCCATCATAACAAAAGGAATATAATGATCCGGACCCAGAGCTGTATGAATCAAACCTATTGATGCCGCCGTCCAGCAAAGTAATATGATTTCGGAATCGAACAAAGATGCTATCGTTAAAAAAATAGTAAATTTTAATCGTGTAAATCTAATTATTTAAAACCAATAATATTCAGCTTCAAATCAAAAACTAATCTTTCAATAAAAATATTATTTAAAACTAAATTCGGCAACTATCGGTGCATGATCAGATTCAGGAAATAATTTATCCGTAGCAAAGGCTATTGATTCATCATGGAGTAATTCATTATGAATTTCAGTTTTTTTATAAAACTCAAGCATATTCCTGGAAATAAGTAAATGATCGATCATTTCACCTTTTCCCTTGTGGAATAATGAATATCTGGAACTCTCCGGAATTCCATTTTCACACGGATATAAAACCCTGTTTGCCAAAGCAGCATTTCCAGTCTGTTCCACCTCACCACGAATGGCCATTACCGGTACCTGACTTTGATCGGCATTGAAGTCTCCACAAACGACAACATTGGCCTGTTGATCACTATCCATGATCTGATCGATGAGTATCCTGGTTTCAAGGGCTTGCCCTACCCGCTTCATCGAAGAAATAAAATAACCTTCTGCCCATCCACTTGCCGATTTCCAGGAATACGTACTCTTTTGCTGACCACTTACGCTTGAAGGAATTTTTGATTTTAAATGAACATTAAGCACATGAATTATTCGCTCATTCGGAAGCTTAATTTCAGCGCTCAACACCGGCCTTTCCCATGTTACCTTACTTGCTTCTGTTTCGACAGGAATGGCAGTGACCTTTCTATATTCCGGGGCTTGTATAAAATCATTTTTATGTTGTCCATGAGACAGAATATCAAATCGACTCAATATAACCAGGTTCCTTTCGTCATATACCTGATATTGATCTGCTGTCTTTGTAGAAACTATATTATAACCTTGATATTGTGTGCCAGCAATCAACTGGTTCAAGGCTAACAATTGCCTGGGGCTCCCTGCAATTTCTTGCCCATGAACTTCCTGAAGACATAAAACATCCGCATTGAGTCGAGTCAATTGGGGCCGCATTACGGCAATTCGTTCAGCTAATGTAGGTGCTTGACCTGGTTTATCATCAAAATTTTCCAGATTGAAGGTCGCTATTCTAATGGTTAGTTGCATGGCAGTTGATGTTAAGGTTAATATTGAAATAAACTTATCGCTTATTTTTAATATTGTCAATAGACTTGTTTTATATCATATTCATAAAAACCACATCCAAAAAGCATTAAAAGAACAGGTTAAAAAGAAAAGAATTTAAAGCATAATTTTTAAGTTCAATCAAAAACTATTTGCTTAATTCCTCCAATAACATTTTTGCCTTTGGGGAATAGGAGGTTTTTGTTTCTTTTAATTGTTCCAATAAGGGTGTAGCTTCTGATAAATTATTTTTTGATAGATAACACAACGCAAGATACCATTTTGATCCTGTCGTATAAGCATTCTCAGAATCAGCTATTTTTTTATAAAGCGGGATTGCATCATCAATTTTCTCTATTGCCTGGTATGCATTTGCCA
>JAHEMV010000056.1 GCA_024643455.1 Cytophagales bacterium | reverse complement strand
ACAAAAATCCATTTGGCATTTTATCATAAAAGTCAATTACCTCATCGTTGCGCTGTACACCTTTTGATAACTGATAGACAATAGAATCATATGGGTCAGTCTTTTTTAATGGTTGAACAATTACCAGATTTTTCCTTTTACTGAATTGAACAACCGAACCTTTCACAGTAACCAGTGTGCTATCATTCAATTTTTTGCCACTGTACCAGAGCAGTTTATCTTTCGCCTGTGTAGAAGTTGGAATTGTAAGTGGCTGCTTTAAAGTTATGGGTACAATAAATGATTTATTTAAGTTGGCAGCTGAAACCTTTGCAGGCTGAGATGATGCCGTTGTAGGTTGATTTATCTTAGCAGCTGGTGTAGTTGATTTATCCAACATACCCAAGATGCTCTTTAATGCATTCAGTTCAGTTTTCAATGAAGCTGCTTCGGCAGGATCTGATTTTTCTGCCAATTTTAATTCCGCTTCAAGGTTTTTAACCTCTTGCTTTAATTCATCAATTTGCTGCTGCATTTCCGATTTTGGTATATTCTGACCAAATACCTGCACATTGATTATCTGTAATCCAAGAATAAAAATGAAAATGATCCATATTTTTTTCATATAAACCGGTTTTAGAATGTTAGAAATCAATTTAACTTTTAGTAAACCACGAGGTGGTTTCATTAATCTGCTGAACCTAGATAACAAATGTATTGAATTTGACAGCCTGTCATTCTCCCCTAAAAGGAGGATTTTGTGATTGAAAAAATCCTGCTTTTAGGCGATATCATATGGAACTATTATCAATGAATTTTGAAGTGAAACTCATGAAAACTCAACTTCAATAATAGTGACTATGAAAAATCGACGAATTTTTATCCAGACAATGGTACTCTGTATGTACTTATCAAATGGTTTTCTCTTTGCGCAGATTCCTTATTCCATTAAGAAAAAGGCACAAAATAAGGCTGAGCAAGAGGCAGACAAAGCTATAGACCAGGCATTGAATAGTTCTTCCTCATCAGCATCTGCACAAAATACGAAACAGGTGTCGCCTTCCGATAATGCCAAAAAAGCAGCTTATAAAAGTAAATTTGATTTTATCCCCGGCGAGCAGGTGATACAGTATTACGACTTTGCTGATGTAGCAGTGGGTGATATCCCGGCCGACTGGCAAATTGATGGATCGGCAGAAGTTGTGGAGGTCGATGGCTACGATGGGCATTATATGATGATCCAGCAAAAATCAGCCGTTTTACCTTTCACAGTTGAAGATTTGCCTGATGACATGACGGTCCAGTTTGATCTTATTTGTACCAATCCTTATACATGGGGCTCAAGCAAACTCTATTTCATTCTTGCACAGGTCGATCCCAATAAGGATATCGCCGGTTTGCAGAATCAACTCGGCAGTAGCAACAATAAAGTTTTATGGTTGTCATTTCATCCGGGATCGCAGAGCGCCATGGCGAATAAAGGGTATGGGAATTATGAAATGATCACCAGGGACGGAACCAAAAAAGGAGAAAATTATCCCATGGAGTCTTTCATCGATAACGACGAAGGCAGAATGGTTAAGGTCTCTATTTGGAGACAAAAACGAAGGGTTAGGGTGTATGTCAATGAAAATAAAATTCTGGATATGCCTACGCTACTACCGGATGGTTTGAATTTGAATGCTTTCGTGTGGAATGTGTATAGTGGGTATTACAACGAAGACAAATATTTCATCGGAAATATAAGAATTGCTGAAGGCATGCCCGACACGAGAAAAAATCTTGCACAGGCCGGGAAATACTCAACAACGGGAATTCTTTTCGATGTGAACAGTGATGTCATCAAGCCTGAATCCTACGGCGTCTTAAAGGATATTGCCAAAACACTTAAGGCCAGTTCCGGGACCAAAGTGATGATTGTCGGACATACCGATAGTGATGGCGATGATGCCAAAAATCTCGAACTCTCCAAGCGCCGGGCAGAATCCGTGAAAAAAGCTTTGGTGAAGGATTTTTCTGCAGACGGCAGTTTACTTTCTACCGATGGCAAAGGTGAAACCGAACCTGTCAATGACAACGACACAGCTCAAAACAAGGCTAATAATCGGAGAGTGGAGTTTGTGGTAACACAATAATCGATTGAATCAATAAACTATAAAATCATGACAACAAAAGTAGTTCTCGTAGTTTCCTTCATTTTGCTGATGCCCTCTTGCGAATTCAGCAAAACCTTAAATAAGGATCTGGTGACTGGCATGGTTACAAATGGCACTGGATTGTCCTGCGATGAAGTATATCTATCATCAGGAGAAGAGAAAATCAGCAGGAGCTCATTTACCTATGGAGAAAAGATTTATGTGAGCTTTGATAATATTGAAGGATTTAAAAAAAAGGAAGGAAATGCTATCCCAGGCCTTCAAATGCTGGTAACAACCCAGTCGGGAGATACTATTTTGAATTATCCTGATTTGTACGCTAAAAATGATCAAGGATTCAATCTTTCTCCATTAGCGCTGTCAACTAATTTGATCGTAGCGGATCCACTCCATTCACGCTACCAATATAAGCTGCAGATATATATCTGGGATAAAAATGGAACCGGGAAATTTAGCGCGACAATGGATTTTTCTGTATCACCCAACCAGTACATTGAGATTGAGAGCAAAAATATTTCTTACAATGAAATTTACCTGTATTCCAGGGTGCAGGGAAAGGTGCTCACTGGGAACACTATACCTTCGGAAGAAGATGTTTACCTTATTTTTGAAGGGCTTAAGGGTTTTGTGGAAGAAGGAGAAATGGTGTTTCCCGGCCTTAGTATGATGGCCACAGATGCCGATGGGAAAGTCGTTCTGGATGAATCTGACCTTGTTGGTGAAGGTGGTATGGAAAGCAGCAACTTTTCTACGCAACTGGCACCAAGTTTTATATTCTCAGGCGCCAATATCAAAAATCCCATTGCATGTGAAGTAGTTATTTGGGATAAAAAGGGTGAAAATTCCATTAGGGCAAAAATTGAATTAAATGTTGAGTAATAGGATAAATTTTATTGCCTGAAAATTTAAAAAAAGAAAAACGCAACTATGAAAACTTCAAATAAAATTTTTAGAATACTGATCCTGTTTTGCTTCTTAGTAACAGGCTTTGATAGTTTTTCGCAAATAGCAAATTGCAAAGAAAGGGCTCAGAATCAACAGGGAATCTGGAAAAGGGGATATTACGTAGGGTTGGATGGAACTGAAAATGAAGCAACTACAAAACACATCAAACAAATTGGGGCAATGGTGGATACCATCAGTAATATGTTCATAAAGGCATTTCCCAATCCGATTGGAAGTGAAGCTCAATGGTCAAGGGTATTAATGCCTGAAGATTCTGTTGCCAGTCCTGATCCTTCAATTGCGGCATACATGTATGACTGTCCTTATCGCCCATTCATTTGTCGGGATGGAAAAATAATAACCTACGACAATGCGAATCTTTGGATTTTCGTCGATATCAACGATTATTATGCCAGTGGTTATAACGCGTTGACAAATATTAAAAAAGATATTGGGGAGAACTTATTCTTGTTAGCACCTCAAAGAGGTACTTTGGCCGGTTATCCGGTATTTGAACCCATTCCAAATGGTTATCCGGATAATCCACAGGAAATTTTTTATTCTGTCCTAATCCATTATCCCGGCAAGCTGCCTTACATCCCGGTTACAAAAGGTGAATTTTTTGAAATCTGTCAAAAATTAATAGATGCGAATGATTTGAAAAGCCAGAAAGAATTTGAATGGGCGAAAAAAAGCGGGAGCAAAATAGACCCGAATGTGGAAAAGCGAAGCAAGGACAATTATCAAACCATGCGAAATAACATTGCCAGTCAGAAAAAACTCAATGAAAAACAACTCGATCAACCGGCGGTACTGAAACAGAACGGATGGTCAATCGGTGATATTGGAAATACAGATGCTACTGAGCGGATTTTTACTACTCCAAACCGAGGATTTCAATTGGTCAGGCCTAACCCGGATTATATTGACAAAAGCCGTGAAAAGTGGAAACCACAGTTTATGTGGGTCAAATGGGAAAAAAGCCTGAATGATTTTTATCCAAAAAACTCAATTGAAGCCGACAAGATGATGCGGGAGAAGTTTGATTTTAAAGCTTTATCAGAACTGCTTGCAAAATGATAAAACAATGATGGGAAGGAATAATTTCCCCGAAATCCACTTTATCAGGGAAGGAAATTCACTGAATCTCCCCTGAAAGAGGGATTTACTGATAACCCTAATTTGTAAACCTTTGACACATAAATACCAATTATATCATGGCAAAACTTATAATATTAATTGCGATAGTTAACTGCTTCGTAAACCTGCAAGTTTACGCTCAAAGTGAATCCTACGATATCTATACTTTCACAACTCAACCCGGATGGCAACGAGCAAATTATGCAGACAATATTCAATTTACGCTACAGAAAGGCAATGCCTGGTGCGTCGCTGGGCTTTATACAAGTACAGGTACCACCGGCACAGCATATTCGGATTTCCAGTCTGACTGGAATGACCTGGTTGGTAAAAATTATATGCTCTCAAGTGAAGTCAGTACTCAGCAAAATGAAGTGAATGGTTGGCAAATGACCTTAGGCACCGCCACTGGCACGCTACATGGACAGCAGTTAAATATTAGTTTGATATCCTTTTCAGGACCAACCAGCAGGGGGACAATATTGATGATCAACAACGATTTTAATAATAAATTGGAAAGTGATATTAGCGCCTTTATGGGTGGAATATCTGTCATAAGTACAACTCAGAATATGGGCAATAACAGCCAATATCAACCCCCGACCACGGATAATTATCAGCCACCAACTATAGATAATTACCAACCGCCAACCATGAATAATTATCAACCCCCTATGATGGGGCCACAAATGAGCAACGTATCCGGGAATGATTTGCCTACGCCAAATGCACAAATGGTTACACGTTCGACAACAGCGGACGGATGGCTTGTGGAGGCCACGAATGACTATGTGCAATATTCAAATCCGGAGATCAAGGTGATCCAGTACTTTTTCGTTGCGCCAGAAGATCCAAATTCCAATACGGATGATGAAGACCTGTTTTGGCGTAAATATCTGGCAAATTACTTTTCGGCCAATCAATACAACAAATTTCCCAACGATCCTTACGATCTTATGAACCGCATCCAATCTGCTTCAGGCTATGCTACATCACTTGCCGATGGCCGACAATACTTCCTGGTATGGATCGTGAGTCTAAATATGAAATGCTCTTTCCTGGCAATTACCAGTGATGAATCCTTGTACAAAAGATATTTCACGCATCCAAACGACATTATTGCTATGGAGAAATATAATTATTTCGCGGTTTCTCCACAGGATATCCAGGGCACATGGAAAGATACTGGTTTTGAAGGGGCACAATTATACAGCACGGTGACCGGCGCTTATGCTGGCATGGCAGTAGCTTCAAGTGCTGTGGAATGGAACTTCAATGGAAATAGCACACATTATCATGCATCTGGTGCCACTGGCACTGTCGGAACATTGAATACCTATACCGTTGATGAATCGGGTAGCTTTCAGTTGGCCGGGTTTGATTTGGTGGTTCAGGTCACAGATCCTGCACCTGGTAAAACGCACGAGTTCTGGTGCGCATATCTTGCCGGGAAAGGTGGTTTACTACTGAAACTTCAGGATAAGAAATACTCTGCACAAATCAATTTTCTATCAAGGAAACCTTAATAAATCCATTTATTATAATTCAAAATTGATGAAATAAACCCTTTAACCTTAAAACAATCATGAAAAAAAACTTCTATTTATCTATCATATCGCTGCAATTTGTAGTATGGATGACAATGGCACAAAGCCCTATTATTGGCACCTGGAAAGGCAGTTATGGCAATGGCGCCAGTCAGACTGGAAACTTCTATTCCTTCCGGTTTAATACCGATGGAACCTTGAATGTACTTTATCCGGATGGCAACATTATTTGCAGTGGCAAGTATACGATTACGAATAACACCGTTACCGGGACTTATTATTATAATGGCAATCAACCTTATTCTGTTGCAGGCACTTACAATCCATCTAACAATACCATCACCGGAACTTATGGAGCCGGCAGCAATACCAGTGGCGGAGGTAGCTGGATAATGACTACCAAAGTTGGAGGTACGCCGGCACCAACAGCTGCCGCCATACCTTTTGGCAGTACACAACCTTACACTAAAGCAGCTCCATCTGGCACCACCCAGCCGGCGGCATCACAGACCATGACTGCAAAACCAGGCTCATCAGGTATGACGATTGTAGGTATAGTGAAATTGCCAGCCTCCTTTAAGACTACTACAAATGATGGCATAAATGTAACAACACAACTACAGCCAAGTAACCAGGCATCTGAATCCTATTATCCAAAAATTTCTGTTGATACAACAAGAAATACCCAAACGGCATCAACAAACGGGTCGGTGAAATGTACTCCGGTTTCCAAAAAACTAACAGTTACAGGAAACAGTTTCCTCAATAGTAATTATGGCCCCAGGATGTCGAGCGTTTATCCAGGTGCTATTTATGTATTTGATGAATTTATGCGTGGAAATTATCGGCCAATCGAACAATCCAGAAATCCTGTCACCATCACATCCAACAATGTTTCTAACACAACCGGACAGGTGTATGCAAATGTATCAGCACCCACAAAAGCAACATTGATGGATGGTATGGGCCAAATAGTTCAGAGATACGATAAGACAGTTGGGTCGGGAAATACCGAATATCAGGTTTATGAAGCGCACAATTCTACAGAATTGATGATGGCAGCATCGGCAGGCGGTTCATATGCAGGTTTTTCAGTCTCAGGTGGTTTCCAGAAATCGGACAATTCAAATTATTACTTTTTCACTGTTGATGGCTTTAAGCCCATGTACACGATCGAAGTAAATAATCCTTCTAATGGATATTTTTCTGAGCAATCGATAATCAATAATAACGGTCCACTAATGGTCATTAAGAGTGTGACGTATGGAACAAGGGTGTTGGCTAATGTACGGATGAATTCTTCCAATTCTCAATTAGATATAAACTTCAAAGCCAGCTTAAATGCATTCGGCGCTACAGGCAATGCAGCTTTCAATTTTTTGAAAAACTCAACGAGTGCCGATAGTCAAATTAACATGTTTGTTGTCGGTGGACCAACTACCACCACTGTTTACTTCGATCCAGCATCATTGCGGGACGGAATTGAAAACATTATGAAAACAACAACACTCAATATGGCTCAGCCCATCGCTTTTACTATTGCAGATATCAATGGCAATAATCAGCAAATCATTTCTGCAACTGATACATACAATGATCAAATATGTATTCCGGTAAATGCGATTTACACACTTGCCAGCGCCAGACTTGAAGTGACGACAGGAAATGACGATCCTAAGAATGCCGGCTCCACAGCACAATTCTATTTGATTAATAAGCCGACAAATGTTCCGGCTGGCATGACCTTTAATGTTTTAAATCCAACTGATAAATCACTTTTGGTGGCAGCGGATTTAAGCTCTAATAATATTGAGTTTCCGCGTAATGCCGTGAAGTCTATTAACCTTCCAGTTAAATATTCTGATACAAAGTATGTAGGACTGAATACTTTCACCTCTGGAAGGGCACAATTTTCCTTCACACCTGTACAAATCGGATTAGGCTCGGATGAATGGCAGGTTGTTAGAGTAATACTTTTCCTCAAATTTGTTGATCAAAATGGTAAGCCACTTCAGCTACAGGGTATGGGATTAAATTCGTTGGATGAAATAGCACTGGAATACAAAGACCTGAATATATACCTTAAGAAGGATAAACCGGCGTTAGCTCTTCCATTTAGTTTTGATGGCACAACTTTCATAGCGGGTGGGGCATACCAATAATATGGCAGGATTAGTGATATTCAAAAAGGAAATTTATACCTAGGGTTCTTCTTCTATATTGTTCTTCTGGTCATCATAAATAATTTGGATCAGCATAAATGCAGCTAATCTTTCTATGCTTGATGGAAGCTAAATGGTACAATTGTTCAATTATTTGATTTGAATTCAATTGAATAAATAAAGAATTTTGACAAAATACTATTTGTAAGCGCAGTTAGTTTTTTTTTAACTGCGCTTATTTTTTTAAGGAAAGAGTAACCTAAAGCAATGAATTAGATTTAAAGAAATTTTGCCGATCCTTTATCCAGATAAATGGTGCAATCTGCATGATTCTGGAGAATCGATGCAGGATGCAAATTGCTGACTACACCCTGTACACAGTCCTTTACTGCCTGTGCTTTTCGTTCATCTGGCACAGAACAAATAATGCTTTTACTTTTCATGATTTGTTTGATAGACATACTAATAGCCTGAATTGGCACATCAGCAAGTCCTTTAAACCATCCTTCCCCGACTTGCTGCATCCGGCATTTCTCATCCAGGTCTGCAATGAGATATGGATTTTCAATATTAAAATCTGCAGGAGGGTCGTTGAAGGCCAAATGACCATTTTCACCGATGCCAACCAAAGCGACATGGATATCCAATGGTTTTATAAGCCTGTTTAGACGCTCACACTCTTCCAATGGATTTGCGGCATTTCCATTTATAAAATGAAAATCTTTTACCTTTCCTACCTTATCTAAAAATCGCTGTTTGAGGTACAATCTAAAACTAGCAGGGTGTTTGTCAGAAATACCAATATATTCATCCAGATGGAAAACAGTTACTTTTGACCAATCAATTTTATCATAGCGTATCAATTCATTTAACGTGTGAAATTGACTGGCTCCCGTTGCGAGGATAATGTTGGCTTTACTGTATTTATCAATAGCAGATTTAATTTTACCCGCAGCAATGCTTCCAGCTGCTATACCCATTAATAGGGGATCATCAAATGTCTTTGTTTTCATAATTCATGTATATTCTGAAACCCAATAAATTGTAATAATTTATAATTAATCCGTTTTGATTTCGAAATCAATAAAAAGTATCAACAAGTTAAGTTAATTTTTTTTTAATTTTCATGTTCACGTGTGCATAAAATTATTATATTTGGTCATAGTTCATTTACGATTATAAAATATCATGACAAAAATATCATTTGACGACCTGAAAAATAAGGTCTGTGTGATCACCGGAGGAGGTGGTGTTATAGGAAAAGCATTGGCGATCGGACTGGGATCAGCAGGCGTTAAAACAGTCCTTCTAGACCTGAACAAGGAGATGGCCGACAAGGTGGCTGCAGAAGTAAAAACAGAAACTGGCAGCGAGTCAATTGGTGTAGAGGCCAATGTGCTGCAGAAAGAATCGTTAGAAAGTGCCAAAAAATTTATAAATGATACGTTTGGAAAAATTGATATGTTGATCAATGGGGCAGGGGGGAATTCTCCTAAAGCTACATCTGCAGTAGAAATGATGACGGAAGACCTGAAATCAGATTTAGGTAAAACATTTTATGGTCTTGATATCGCCGGTTTTGAATTTGTTTTCAACCTTAATTTTATGGGTACGATCCTTCCAACAATGGTGTTATCCAAAGATATGTTAGATGGAGGAGGTGTTGTATTAAACGTGTCTTCTATGAGCGCATTCAGGCCATTGACAAAGGTGCCTGCTTATTCAGCTGCTAAAGCATCGATCAATAGCATCACAGAATGGTTGTCTGTGCATTTGGCTCCGGTAGGTATTCGTGTCAATGCAATTGCCCCTGGCTTTTTTCTGACAAACCAAAATCGTTTTTTACTTACCGATGAACAAACAGGTGAATTGACGTCACGTGGTCATAAAATAATTAACGGCACACCAATGGGCCGATTTGGTGAGGTGGAAGAATTGCAGGGTACAGTAAATTACCTCATGTCAGATCTTTCAAAATTTGTTACGGGGATTGTTATCCCGGTTGATGGCGGCTTTAATGCGTATAGTGGAGTATAGGCTTAATCAATTCTAAAAAATCATTTTTAAACCATAAAATAGTTATCAATGAGTATTGCTTTAAAAAAAGAATTTAAATATTCCCTTTTGGTTCCTTCCAGTATGGGAGTTCGTATTACTCCAGTAAACGGTCAGCCAGTTCACAGTAGTGATACATTTGTCATGCAGGCAACAAGTGCCGAAACCAACGTTGTCACTATTTCTACTCTATTGGGATTGCCAGCAAAAGTGTTAACAACCTTCGTTAAGGGAAGTCCGATTGCAAAATTCATAAAGAGTAACTTAAGCAGCAGGCATATTGACTTTGAAGGGCCCGAGGTAGAACAGGGAGGGCCATGGGGTTATCGGCATCAATTTAATATAGCTGATAGTGGTTTTGGTTCAAGAGGACCTCGAGTGCACAACGACAGAGCGGGAGAGGTTGGCACAACGCTCAATGTAAAAGATTTTGATTTGGATCGTATTTTTGGAAAAGAGGGAGTACAAATCATTCATCTTTCCGGATTGATAGCAGCATTGTCACCAGAGACTAGTGAATTTTGCCTTGCCCTGGCTCGTGCGGCTAAAAAGTATGGGACTGCCATATCATTTGACTTGAACTATCGAGCAACCTTTTGGAAAGGACGAGAAAAGGAATTGAGTGCTGCATTTAAGGAGATTGCTTCTGTTTCAGATATTTTGGTAGGGAATGAAGAAGATTTTCAATTGTGCCTTGGGATTAAAGGACCTGAAGCAGGTGGTAAGGGATTAGATAGCAAGATTGATAGTTTCAAAGAAATGATCGGAAGGGTAAAAGCTGCTTTTCCAAATGCATCTGTTTTTGCTACTACGCTTCGCGAAGTAGAACATGCCAATCACCATCTTTGGGGAGCCATCATGCTGGAAGGAGATAACTGGCATGTCGTAAAACCACGCGATATCCATGTGTTAGATCGAATAGGAGGGGGAGATGGATTTGTAGGTGGACTTTTATACGGTGTTCTTCGACAGTGGAATCCTGAAAAATGGATACAATTTGGCTGGGCTACCGGAGCGATGGCCACAACTTTTCTTACAGATTATGCTCAACCAGCTGATGAAGAAATGGTTTGGAGTATTTGGGAAGGTAATGCAAGAGTGAAGCGGTAGCTTTGAAGCTAGATTCTTGCTTCTGGTAAATTACAGGCTAACAATTAACAACAAATAAACAAAATGCTATACTATCAGAGAGGTTCGGAAACAGATGTACTCACATCGGAGGATTTAAAAAAGGCTTTGAAAATTGCCTTGGATCAACTTGGACCTAAAAAACGCGTTTTGGCCATCCCTCCGGATTTTACACGATTCCATTCTTTTGCTGGCAAATTAACTCAATTGGCATATGCATATTATGGAGATAAACTGGTTGATGTGTTACCTGCACTCGGTACGCATACGGGAATGACGGATGCGCAAATAAATACGATGTTTACTGGTGTGCCTAAAGAATTGTTTAAAATCCATGATTGGAGAAATGATGTAGTTACGATCGGAGAAGTTCCGGCGTCTTATATAAAAGAAGTTTCTGAAGGCAGGGTGGATTATTCCTGGCCTGCACAAGTCAACAAACTACTTGTTGAAGGAGGTCACGACCTGATTTTATCTTTGGGACAGGTGGTTCCTCATGAGGTAATTGGCATGGCTAATTATAATAAAAATATATTTGTCGGGACTGGTGGCGCAGAAGGAATAAACAAAAGCCATTTTATAGGAGCCGCATATGGAATGGAACGCATCATGGGAAGGGCAGTCAATCCAGTTCGACAGGTGCTTAATTATGCTTCAGACCATTTTGCCAAAGAAATGCCGATCCTTTACATACAAACAGTAGTGGGAAAGGATAAACAAGGAGCCTTGGTTGTGAGAGGGCTTTATATTGGTGATGATATGGAATGCTTTGAAAAAGCAGCCGAATTATCTTTAATCGTCAACTTTGAGATGTTGGATAAGCCATTGAAAAAAGTGGTTGTGTACCTTGATCCTTCTGAATTCAAAAGCACATGGCTTGGCAATAAAAGCATTTATAGAACAAGAATGGCACTAGCAGACGGTGGTGAGCTCATCGTTTTAGCACCCGGTCTGAAAGAGTTTGGCGAGGACAAGGAAATTGACCGCCTGATCCGAAAGTATGGATACTTAACCACTCCTGAGATACTGGAATTAACAAGTCAGAATGAAGATTTGCAAAGTAATCTGAGCGCTACTGCGCATTTGATTCATGGCTCTTCCGAGAATCGATTCAGTATCACCTATTGTCCGGGCCAATTGACCCAGGAAGAAATAGAAAGTGTCAACTATAAATATGCAGATCTTGGAAATATGACAAAAAAATACAATCCTGAAATTCTACAAGATGGATTTAACACCATGCCCGATGGAGAGGAAATATTTTACATTTCAAATCCTGCTTTGGGACTTTGGGCCTTTAAGGATAAGTTTATCTAGGGTCCAGCTGAAAGAACATTTAATTTTGGATTTCAACACGACGTAACATTAAAATAAAAAGTAAAAAAATGAGTGAATTAGCAGATATCGGTCTTATTGGTCTTGCCGTAATGGGTGAGAACCTGGTGTTAAATATGGAAAGCAAAGGCTTCAGAGTCGCTGTTTTCAATCGTACCGTTGAGAAAGTTGACCACTTTATGAGTGGCAGAGGAGCTGGAAAAAACTTTATCGGGGCACATTCTATTGAGGAGTTGGTAAAATCATTGAAGCGACCAAGAAAGGTAATGATGCTTGTGAAAGCTGGTCAGGCTGTAGATGATTTTATTGAAAAAATCATGCCTTACCTGGAGCCTGGCGATATTATTATTGATGGTGGCAATACCCATTTCCCTGATACCAACCGCAGGACTAAATATGTGGAGAGCAAAGGATTTCTTTATATAGGAACAGGAGTTTCCGGTGGAGAAGAAGGCGCACTTTTGGGACCTTCTATCATGCCAGGTGGATCAAAAGCTGCCTGGGGCCATGTAAAACCAATTTTTCAGGCTATTTCTGCAAAAGTAGAAGATGGTAGTCCATGTTGTGATTGGGTTGGTGAAAATGGTGCCGGACATTTTGTGAAAATGGTGCATAATGGTATCGAATATGGTGATATGCAATTGATTTGTGAGGCATACCAAATCATGAAAGAATACCTTGGAATGTCTGCAGATGAAATGCATGATGTATTTAGGGATTGGAACAAAGGAGATTTGGATAGTTATCTGATCGAAATCACAAGAGACATCATGGGATATCGGGATGAAGCTGGTGAGCCTATTGTAGAAAAAATATTGGATACAGCTGGCCAGAAGGGAACGGGGAAATGGACTGCTGTGTCAGCGTTGGACCTTGGTATTCCTTTGACACTAATAGGTGAAGCAGTTTTTTCAAGATGTTTATCGGCTATAAAGGATGAAAGGGTTCAAGCCTCGAAAATTCTTTCCGGACCGACTCCAAAATTTTCTGGCGATAAAAAAGCCTTTATTGAAGACCTGAAAAATGCATTGTATGCATCCAAAATTGTTTCCTATGCACAGGGATATGCCTTGATGAGTGCAGCGGCAGAAGAATATGGATGGAAACTCAATTATGGAGGAATAGCACTGATGTGGCGTGGAGGTTGTATCATCCGTTCAGCATTTTTAGGTAAAATTAAAGCGGCTTTCGATCACAATCCGGATTTGAAAAACCTTTTACTCGATCCTTTCTTTAAAGAAAAAATTGAGGGTTCTCAAGCATCATGGCGAAGGGTAATTTCAGCGACAGTGATGAATGGTATTCCGGTTCCTGCCTTAACAACAGCGCTGGCATATTTTGATGGGTATAGAGCAGAAAGATTACCAGCAAATCTTTTGCAAGCACAACGGGATTATTTTGGAGCACATATGTATGAGCGAATTGATAAACCAAGAGGAGAATTTTTCCATACCAATTGGACAGGTAGAGGAGGCGATACAGCCTCATCAACATATATAGTTTAAGTAAATATAAACAGGACGTAGGGTCACATTTATTTCGTGATCCTACTTATTTTTTTAGACGTGAGCATAACAATTAAAGATATTGCCAGAATGCTCAATGTTTCTCATACCACAGTATCGAGATCATTGAATGACAGTCCATTAATAAGTAAGGAAACCAAGGATAGGGTAAAGGAAATAGCGAAAGAACATAATTACCATCCTAATGTCAACGCAAGAAGCCTCGTACTTTCAAAATCATATAATATTGGATTATTTTTTTCAACGCTTAAAACAGGTACGACGGCCAATTTTTTTCTCAATTCGGTTCGAGGTGTAATTAGCGTTGTTAAAGGTCGGTATACCCTGGCGGTAGAACCAATCGATGTATTAACAGATTTTAAACAAATCAGTGCCAGAAATTTCGATGGCATTGCTGTGATGAGTCAAAGCCCAAATGATGATGAATTTATAGCTCATGTAATTAGAGAAAAAATTCCATTGGTAGTGATGAACAGGGAAGTGATTGGACAAAAAGTAACAACTGTATTATCCGATGATTTAGCCGGTGCTTATCAAATCACCAAATATATGATCGAACAAGGGCATAAGGATATTGCGATAATCGAAGGGAAACCAGAATTTAGGACCACATACAAACGAAAACAGGGTTTTATAAATGCTCATATCGACGCTGGAATAGAGTTCAACGAAGGCTATTCCTTTAAAGGGAAATATGATCTGGAAAGTGGCTATAATGCAATGCAACAAATTTTGGATTTAAAAGAATGGCCTACTGCAGTATTTTGCTCTAATGATGAAATGGCTCTTGGTGCTATGAAAGCCATCAAACAACGGGAAATATCCATGCCAGACACGTTTTCCATAGCAGGGTTTGATGATATGGGTTTTACGGCATATCTGACTCCTGCTTTGACAACGGTATTGAGGCCCGTGGAGGAAATGAGTAAAGAAGGTGCACAGATTTTATTGAGTAAAATAGAAGGAGAAACGATGGAAAATTTGGGCATTATCAATCTCGATGCTAAACTCATTGTCAGGGATTCTGTAAAAAAAATAAATTAAGCCCAAAGATTAATTATCCAATCATCTTATAATTGTTCAAAAAAACATGTTTAAAAAGTTATCTGTTGATCCGCGTGCAAAAGCATTAATTTTTGATTTGGATGGGACCTTGGTAGATTCTATGCCACTTCATTTTGAAGCCTGGAAAGAGGTTTGTGCAACTAAGGGGTTGGATTTTTCAGAAGAGGAATTTTATGCTCTGGCAGGCGTTCCTTCAGACCGTATTTTCGAAATTATTAATGAGCGGCATGGAACGGACTTTGATCCAAAAATTGATAGTCACCTCAAAG
>JAHEMV010000055.1 GCA_024643455.1 Cytophagales bacterium | reverse complement strand
TTAGGGGCATGTGATGAGCGATTTAAAGAAGTAAATACCAATCCTAACGGTGTAGCAGATGTAAATCCGGCTCATTTATTTGCGTCGGGCGCCAGGGCTAGTTTCAGATCCGGTATAAGTGGTGCTTACGATTACAGGGTTGGAGCCCAACTTTCACATTTTTATGTTGGCATCCAAAACGATCGCCAAATAGATAAATATGACAATGATTTGACAGGAGGAACGTATGAGGCTTTGTTTGATAGTGAATATAAGGGCAAACTAAAATATTATAACGAGATACTACAGCTTACCGCTCCAGGTATGGAAAAGGAAAACATTTATCAGTATGCAGTCGCAGATGTGATGGCAGTTTTGGCTTATTCAATTCTCACTGACGCGTATGGCAGTATTCCTTATTTTCAGGGAGCTTTTGGTAATACTGGTGAGGTATCCCCAGTTTATGATACTCAGGATGTAATTTATCATGATATGATAGACCGGCTGGCAAATGATCTTGAGACATTAAAAACAGCGGATGGTACAGTTGATTTGATTGGGCAGGATCCTATTTTTTATGATGATCCTGATCTTTGGATTAGATTTACCAATTCACTCCGGTTTAGACTTGCCATGCGTATGCGATTTGTAGATCCGAATACAGCCAATGGTGTTATTACCGAATGTCTTGCAAATCCATTAATGGATTCAAATATCCACAATGCTATTTCTGAAAATATTGATGGTGAAAACAGTAGTCTCTTCAGCCCCTGGTATTCTACTTTTGATTTTTGGAATTTCAGGATAAGTGATAAAATTGTAAATCAACTTAGCTCAACAAGTGATCCCAGGCTTTCCGTTTATGCCAAACCAAAAAGTGATGGCACTTACGAAGGCCTGGTCAATGGATTAGTAGATAATATTTTCGGGGTAGAAGTAAATATGGAGCATTCGTTCCCTGGTGAATATTTGGTGAGTAAAGGGACAAATACGTATCTGATGACCGCTGCAGAAATCGAATTTTTACAGGCAGAATGCGCATTGTTTAACCTTGGAGGGGCAGATGCAAATGCACATTATCGCAAGGGTATAGAATTGGCGATGGAGAGGGTAGGTGTGACAGCAGATGAAATCGCAACTTTTTTGTTGACACCGGTAGCAACGCTTACCGGGACGCAGGAAGAGCAATTTGGACAAATAGGAATCCAAATGTGGCTTTCTTTTGCGCCTAATTTTACCCAGGCTTATGCAGAAATGAGACGTACCGGATATCCCGTAATAGCTAAAAGAGATGGTATAACCACAACGCTTGGTGTGACCAATGGTGAACTCCCTTCAAGGATAGTATATCCATTGAGTGAAAAACTTAGTAACAATACACATGTAGAAGAGGGGATTTCCCAAATGGGAGGAGCGGATGTGTTAACCGCCAGAGTCTGGTGGGATGTACGGAGAAATTAAATAGAAATGAATTTTATAAAGCAAACAATTTAATACCTAAAACAATTATTTTAACTTAAACTTATTGACATGATTAAACTATTAAAAATTTCAAATTGGGTAATGGCATTTATGTCGGTTACTGTATTATTATTCATTGCTTCATGCGGTGGAAGCAGCGATCCAGATCCAACTCCACCTGTTGAAGTTATTCCTCCAGCAGCTTTTACTTATCCAGCTGCTACTGTTGCTGTTGGAGCTACAGGATCAGCAATGCCATCAGCTGTAACAGGAACATCACCTGTATTTTCCATTAAAGACAATGGTGGAGCAGATTTCCTTACAATAGATGCTAGTACAGGCGAACTTTCAGTTGGTGCAGAATCAACTACTGGTACATATTCTGTAATCGTTAAAGCTGCCAATGCGAAAGGAAGTGCAGATGGAACTATAGAAATTACCATTGGAGTCAATCCTGATTTTGACCCAACTGGAAAAGGATATACCTGGAAGTATTTTATGAATCAGGATGAGCCATGGACCATGACAGGATTGGATGGTGATATCGCAGAGCTACCGTTTCCATCAGTAGATATTCCTACAGGTTGGCCAGCAGGATGGCCAGCTCTTGATCCTAATGACTGGAATGAGCAAACTTTATTTCCTTATTTAGCAGTGAATGCGATCTCAGAATTGTTATTCCAGGTGCCTAGTGATATCGCATGTGGTGAAGTAGGAGAAAGCGGTGACCAATTGTATTTTGAGGTCGATGATGATTTATCGCTTATGACAAATTGCCATATCGGTGATGTCGCTGGTCAAAGAGTGTTGATCGGTACTTCTTCCATTTCCTATAAAGATGGCAAATTTTCATGGGCGTTGACATTATATTCTCAGATCGAAATTGAATATATAATCGACAATCCTACTTCTGAAACTTTTATTGATCCACTGGATCCACAAGATGCTAATGGAACGCCAAATCAATTCCCTGCATTGAGAGGAATGGTAGAGAAATATACTATCCCAACAAATGTCTTTGATGAAGCTGGAATACTTACCTCACTTTCGTTGAAGAAAGTTGAAGTGATTCTAGAAGTTTCCGAGTTATAGAAATTAGAATAATCAAAAAGTTGAAGAGGCGAAAGTTCGGAAGAACTTTCGCCTCTTTTAATTTTAGTTCCCATAAAGAAAAAAGAATCAATACGGTACATTTTATTTAGCAATTCATTTTTATTAAGCCCTAAATAGCGGCCTTTATCCCAATTCCAACATTGGCAAATCCTTATTGGATATTTTTGTGCTGTTCAAACAAAAGTAGATTCACTCAATAAAAACATGAAAAATAAATTTCTAAAAAGCTGTTTCATAGTAATTCTCATTACTGCAATAGGATTTCAATCATGCAATAAATCCACATCGGATTCCAATAGCAATACCAATAAAATTTCAGAATATGTTTCAATAAAGGACCAAAATTTTATTGATCCTTATGGTCGTGAACTGACACTTCATGGAATAAACGTGGTCAATAAAGATCCTAATACCAAATACCTCGGTCACATCACTGCGGAAGAATTTGCCAAATTGAAATCATGGGGATTTAATGCTGTTCGTCTGGCTATTATTTGGGATGGTCTGGAACCTGAACCAGGAGTTTATAATGAGGCCTATCTCGAAGGAATTGATGAGATGATCCAATGGGCAGCTGCTAACGACATCTATGTGTTTTTAGATATGCATCAGGATTTATATAGTGTGGAGTTTAGTGATGGAGCACCGACGTGGGCAACCATCACCAATAACCAACCTCATGAAACGGGTGCAATTTGGAGCGATTCCTATCTCATTAGCCCAGCAGTGCAAACAGCGTTTGATAATTTTTGGCTAAATACTCCCGCTTCAGATGGAGTAGGTATCCAGGACCACTATGTGAATCTTTGGAAACATATTGCAGAGCGGTATGCCGATAATACAACCGTTATCGGTTTCGATATTATGAACGAACCATTTATGGGTTCGGGGGCAAATCATGTGATGCCTTTGTTGTTGCAGCGTTATGCTGAAATATTGGTTGAACAAACTGGAAAGACACCACCCTCGGCGGAAGAATTGATGTATATGTGGAGTGCTGAGCGAATGAAAGTCTTGGAAAACCTGACCGATAAAGAAGTGTATAAAAAACTCATTGATGGAATTTATGATATAAATGCTGAATTTGAGCAAGGTACTTTAACTTCATTTTTTCAGAAATCCAGGGACGCGATACGTGAAGTGGATACACACCATATCATTTTTACCGAACACAGCTACTTTACCAATATGGGCGTAACAGGGGCTTTAGGTGAGTTGGTCGATGAAAAAGGGCAGAAAGATCCGCTCGTGGCTTATGCTGCTCATGGATATGATCTGGTGGTGGATACGGAAGCGTTGGCATTAGGTAGTGATGACCGTGTTGCTTTGATCTTTGAGCGCATTGCTGAAACAGGTAAACGATTGAATATTCCGGTTTTGATTGGCGAGTGGGGCGCATTGCATGGTAAATCACCTGAGTTGATTCCAGTAGCAGGTTTCCTGATGAGCGAATTTAATAAACACGGATTCAGCGACACATTTTGGGCTTATGGAAAATTTCTGGATGAAGCATCATTTTTAGGCGTACTCCAAAAAGCCTATCCGGTATCAACTTCCGGGAATTTAAAAGCGTACAGCTTTGATTTCGAAAGTGGAGCATTCAATTGCCAATGGAGTGAAAAGGCTGATATTTCAGCACCAACAATTATTTATATTCCGAATATTGAAAATATAGACAAAGACCAGATCAGCATTTCTCCAGAAGCTGAAAGTATCGAAATAGTCGCTATCGAAAATAGTCATGCCGGTCACCTGATTATTCCACCGTCTGGAAAATCGATAGACATGGAATTGAATTTAAAAGTCAATAAATAAGGTGTAGGCATTTTGAATTAGTTAAGTTGTAGACTTTCCATGAAAAAGCTATTCGGATTGATTTTGAAAATTCTGGGAATACTCTTCCTCTTATTACTAGCATCAGGCTATGGATTTTATCAATATTTATTTGAAAGGGAACCGTTGTACCATGAGGTGGAAATACCAGAAGTAAAGGCCAACCTGGATAAATGGCAGGACCAGAAATTTGGGCTTTTTATGCATTGGGGCACATACAGCCAGTGGGGAGTGGTTGAGTCCTGGTCCATTTGCGGAGAGGATGAGCCCTGGTGTTATCGGAAAACGGATAATTATGCCCAGTACAAAAAAGACTATGAAGCCTTAAAATATACCTTTAATCCATCCGCATTTGATCCTGAAAAGTGGGCCGATGCCGCCAGCGAAGCAGGTATGAAGTATTTGGTGTTTACCACGAAGCACCATGATGGGTTTTGTATGTTTGATACCAAAACCACGGATTATAAGATCACAAGTCCGGAATGTGCTTTTCACGAAAATCCAAAGGCCAATGTGACCAAAGAAGTCTTTGATGCATTCCGGGGGAAAGATTTTATGATTGGAGCATATTTCTCAAAGCCAGACTGGAACAGTGAATATTTTTGGTGGCCTAATTTTCCGGCACCGGATAGAAATGTCAATTACAGCATCGAAAAGCATCCTGATCGTTGGCAGAGCTTTGTGGAATTTACACATGCACAAATTGACGAACTGATGACTGATTATGGAAAAATTGACATTTTATGGTTAGATGGTGGCTGGGTGCGGCCACTAACCAGCATGGAGGTATCGATATCACAATTTGTAGATGGAATTTTTTCAGATGTGGGATATACACAACTCCATATCCCTCAAAATCAGGACCTGGATATGGCTGGCATCGCTGCAAAAGCACGGATAAAACAACCAGGATTGATCATGGTTGACCGTTTTGTAGAGGGCGAAGAAGAAAACTATCTGACTCCTGAAAACTATATCCCGGATACGTATGATCCCAGACCCTGGGAATCTTGCATTACTATGGCCGGAGGATGGTCCTACAGCCCGGATGCCCAATACAAACCAGCCAGGCAAATTATTCATGCCTTAGTTGACATTGTTTCGAAAGGAGGCAATCTTTTGTTAAATGTTGGACCTGCACCGGATGGTACCTGGCCCGATGAAGTCTATGAAAGATTGGAGGAGATCGGTGCGTGGATGAAAGTAAATGGAGCTGCAATTTATGCCTCGAAAGGTAGAGAGGATTTTAAAGAGGGGAAAGTAAGTTTTACAGTGTCAAAAAATGGCAGCTTGAACGCAATCTATTTGGCTGATGAAAATGAAACGCAGCCTCCTTCTGAAATCGTGGTTCAAGGGTTATCTACTTCAGATGACACTCAAATTAATATGCTGGGTTATGGAAAATTGAATTGGGAAAAAGTAAGTGGAGGATTGAAAATAATAATCCCTGATGAAGTGAGAAAAAACCCACCTTGCTCGTATGCATGGAGTTTTAATATACTTAATGCTAATTAGCCGTTTGAATTCATGAAATTCAAAATCATTTTTTTATACAACAGTCGGTTATATGTTTGACTTTACTTGATCCAGGGCATGGATCGTAAGGTCAATCACTTCAATATTCATAAATCATAATGTAGGCAAAACACCAGCATCCATTTGCTCCTTTCATAAAAAAATGACTCTTTTACGAATTGCTGATCAATTCATTAATAGACTATGTCCTATACCCTTATTGGTTTTATACTGTATTTATTGATAATCCTCATAGTGGGATTGATCATGTATAATCGAAACAAATCACACGAGGATTTTATACTTGGTGGCAGGGCAATGAATCCATGGGTGGTTGCCTTTTCAGAACGCGCATCAGGCGAATCAGCTTGGTTGCTTTTAGGCCTTCCAGGCCTCGGTTATGCTGCAGGGTTTATTGGCATGTGGGATGCCATAGGATGTGTTTCAGGGATTATATTTTATTGGATTGTGATTGCAGAAAAACTCAGAACCCAATCGGAAAATTCAAAATCAATAACATTACCAGATTTTTTTGCTGAAAAATTTAATACACTTGGGAAACCCATTCGACTAACTGCCACGGCTATTATTATTTTCTTTTTCACTTTTTACCTGGCTGCACAATTCAATGGAGCAGGCAAGGTATTGAATGTGACCTTTGGTATACCCAATATTTATGGCATTCTGATTGGCACCGTTGTTATTGTTTTTTATACCATGATGGGAGGTTTTCTTGCCGTTGCATGGACAGATCTGATACAGGGCATTATAATGATTGGGGCCCTCGTTATTTTGCCTTTAGTTGGATTCATAGAAATCATGGAAAAGCATCAAAGTCTTCATGGTGCACTTCAAGCTGCCGGTGGAGATTATTCTGATCTAACAGGAGGCAAAACAGGTTGGGCAGCTTTTGCCGTGATTATAAGTGGATTAAGCTGGGGCTTGGGGTATATGGGTCAACCGCACCTCCTCACACGGTTCATGTCAATTGATAATGTTGCCAATATTAAAATCAGTAGACGGATCGCTTTCGTTTGGGCTATCCCAGGTTTTTTTGGAGCATTGATGATAGGACTGGTCGGCCTTGTTTATTATGGACAGGGAGCATTTGCAGATGTTGAAAATGTTATGCCCCAGTTAGCAAATGATTTATTGCCGTCATGGTTGGCGGGGATTTTTATTTCAGGAGCAATTGCAGCAATGATGTCCACAGCCGATTCACAATTGCTGGTGATTACCTCCTCTGTTATTGAAGATATTTACCATAAAACCCTTGGCAATACCACGGTTTCAGAAAAAAGGTTATTGTTTTTAAGTAGAATCATTACCATAGCTGTTGGCGCACTTGCCTTTATCATTTCGATAACGTCGCAGGAATTAGTATTTGCCATGGTCTCATATGCCTGGGCTGGATTAGGCTCATCTTTTGGTCCCACTCTTTTAATGATATTATGGTGGAAAAAAACAACTGCAAAAGGTGTATTGGCAGGTATGATCACCGGGACAGTAACTACTATTGTCTGGTCCAGTTTTCCTGAATTGGATGCATTGTTGTCAGTAAGGTTAATCGCATGGGTAGCCGCATTTCTTGTAGTGGTATTGGTAAGTTTATATACCTATAAAAAATAGTTTTTTAATAAATTGAAGAGAACATATCTCAACTAAAATTGGTTTTGATTCTGAATTCTGTTAAAGTTTAAATCATTATGAAACGGGAAAAAAGTTTACTGATACTAAATACCATTGGATTTATATTAACCATTATCCTGAACACACTTGCCATAACGCTTCCAATAAATGGGAAGACAACGGGTGAATTGTCTGATATGTATCCCAATTTGTTTGTGCCAGCCGGAGTGACTTTTTCCATATGGAGTATCATATACCTGCTTTTATTGTCCTTTATTATCTACCAATGGGTTGTCGTATTCGGAAAATCCAAAGATACCGCGTTCGTGAATCAAATCGGGTCCTGGTTTTTTATTAGTTCCATAGCCAATAGTTCCTGGATTCTTGCCTGGCATTATGTTTATCCTTTAATTTCTCTGGTGATCATGATCGTATTATTCTTTTCATTGGCAAAAATCTACATGAATCTTGAAATTGGAAATTCTACTCGAAGTAAATCAGAGAAAATAGTTGTTCACTCGTGTTTCAGTGTGTATCTGGGATGGATCACTGTAGCAACCATCGCCAATGTTACTACTGTTTTAGTATATTATCAATGGGATGGTTTTGGTATAGATCCTGAGATATGGACTATAGTTATGATCGCCATTGCATCGGTTATAGGGATTTATTTTACCTGGGGCAAAGAAGATTATTTATATACAATAGTAATTATCTGGGCACTTTATGGAATTTATCTAAAGCGTAGCCAGGCACAGGATGTTCCGGCAATTGTTTGGTCAGCTCAAATAGGCATGCTAGCCAATGGATTAATGATGCTTTTTCGATTAGGAAAAAGATTACTGGTCCGACGACATCAATAAGTCTTGGTCATGTCGGAAGGAATTGCAATTATAAAATCTGCCAGGCCTTTGTTTTCTTCTTCTAACTCATCAATATCATCCTGATCTACCACCATAATGGTGATGATGTTCAGTTTAGGATTTGACTTATGGAGGTAATAAACAATTCCTTCTTTGTTTTTAGAGTGAAATGAACCGTTTAAGTGATAAAGCAAGCTTTTCTTTGTGATATTCTCTTCAATAAAATAAGCCATGGTAGCATCTTTTATTGCCTGGGCATCAACCATAAATCCTGCACCCATATGACCAGCCATCATTTCATTCATTTCCTTATAACTGGAAAGATTATAATCCACGGAGATAGGAAGAGGAGCAATATATTTTTTTGCTTCCTTATCGAGCTGATTAAGCGATTCCAAGCCATTTCTGGCAACAAGATTTGCATATCTTCTTGGGACATTAGTGGCAATAAACGGATAATGATTTTCATTGGCAAATTGAACCATCGGAGCATAATCCGTTTTGTAGTTGTCCCATACTTTGGCCTCTTTAGTAAAGTGTTCTTCTTTTATAAGTCCACTCAGGTACTCATTTAATATCAGTTGGTCATCTGATTCAAACATTTCTGCACCAACTATGATGTCCTTCCCGCTTGTTTCTGCAAGTGATTTCAATACCTGAAGTTCCAACCAGTGACATATGGAATTATTATGATCTTCTCCAAAAAACACGATGTCGGCGTCTTCCAGCCCTTTCATCATCCTATCGAAATCAATTTGTTTTTCCTTATCCCCTGAAAAAATCTGGTAGGCGGGTTTAGTTTTGAATGCTCCAAACGCAAAAAATAAAAAAAGTATAAGCAAGCTATTTTTCATATGTATGTATTTTAAAAGACTGTAAATTTTGTCAAAGTACCTGACTGTTTTAAACCGTATAACGATTTAGTTTTTTTGATGAAATAAGTGAAAAAGGGTGAAAGAAAGAAATCATTTGACTAATGAAACACGACTTGGCTAATTTAATCGTTATGTTTTCATCTTTCCTCGCGAAGTATTTTTGTGATTATTGGTAGGAATGATCATATTTCGGGATTCAATTCAATTAATTTGAATAATTTATGAGCAAGCGTGTGATACAATTTTTGGCAATCATGGCACTATTTTCCTTTCAGAGTTATGCTCAGGTTGTAGGAAGTCAGTTCCCATCCATGAATACCTCAACAGCTGATGGAAAAGTTGTGGATTTGCCAAAAGATACCCAGGGGAAATACACGTTGCTTGGGCTGGCGTTTTCAAAAAAATCGGAAGATGATCTGAATTCCTGGATGGAGCCCGTTTTTTGGAAATTTATTGATAAACCTGAAGGGAAAATTGATCAGTTGTTTGGCAACTATCAATATGATGTCAATGCCTATTTTGTACCCATGTTCACGGGTATAAAAACGGCTGCCACCGGTACGGCCAAAAAGCAGGCGCTAAAAAAGATGGACTCAAGACTCATTCCAAGCATTTTATTTTACAAAGGAAATTTAAAACCGTACAAGGATGCATTGGATTTTCAGCAAAAGGACATTCCATATTTTTTCGTTCTGGATAAAAAGGGAAAAATAGTCTATGCTACTTCAGGAAGTTATTCCGATGAAAAAATGGCAAAAGTGGAAGAGATTGTTGGAGAAAAATAGTTTCGCATTTTAAAAACAGCGCATTAAGCTCTAGCAAAACTACCAGAAATCCAGTATCCTAAACCCAACATAATATAATTATGTAATTGACCTTACGCTGGCTAAAAATAGTAGATTTGCAATTCTGATCAAGGCTTAGTTATTTGATCTTTTTCCATAAATAATTCATGAAAAACGCAATTATTTTTATTATGTCAGTGTTTATTTACTCATGCGCTTCCGGGCAAAAGGAGAAAATGACATATTCTGATACGGTTGCGGTTATAGAGCAAGTCCCTGAAGAGGAGTATGACTATATATCTCAACTCGAAGAAGAATTTATTGGTGAGTGGGCCAATGTTTCCATGCGGGTTCATGTGCGATCATTTAACAATTCTGATACATCATTTATGGTAGACATCAATGAAGATAACTGGGAGCTGAAAATGAACATTAAACCCATTATTACCACTATTTTTAATGACGGGACCTATATCTCAGAATTCAGAAATTCATTTGACTCCCTTATTTATAAACCAAAGGGTACATGGTTAATTGATGGAGACTCGCTCATCATGCAAGACAACCAGGCAATTTATAAATATCAAATATTCATAGATGGAACTCGGGCAGAATTTAAGAGTTTGGTCGATTGGGATAAAGATGGGAAGGAAGACGATGAGTATTTTGGAGTCCAGCGAAAGCAGGAATAATAGAAAAACGTAAATTAAACTTTCACTTCAATATTACATCATAGCTAAAAAACGTTTAAAAGGGATTAATAAAAATTAAAACAAAAGAAATCATGAAAAAAATACTTCAATTAGTTGTTGTTTGCCTGGTCTTAATTTCGTTTTCACAGGTTTCTGCGCAAATTTTGCCTACAGGAATGCGGATCACGGTATTAAGTCGCCTGGGTAATCCAGTAGAAAATGCAAAAGTTACGGTATTTGAGACCCGCGATGATTATGATAATGAAGAAAATGCCGTAGCCGGCCCTGCCTTTACAGATGAAAAAGGCCGAGTCACTTTCAAAACCCTGGATGAAAAAGAATACTATGTTCAAGTGCTCAAAGGGGATGAAAGTAACTATGGCGATGCTGAACAAACTGGAAAACTCATAAAAGGTAAGGTCAATAAATTCAATATTGTAATACAATAGAGTTTAGGTTTAATCTGTTCTGGTGAAAAAACAAGTTGGGTTTGTTCTGATTTTTTTAATTGTTGGCATTAGCCTGATGATTCATCTACATCAAGGTGGAAAATCAGATTTTGTCCCATCACCACCTATAAGAGAATTTCATGGAGATTTCCCGGAAATTGAATCGGAAGAATCTGAAATCGGTAGTGAAGAAAATCCGCAGGCCAGAAGTGAATATGAACAAGCTATGCTTGTCGATCCCAAAACAGGACTACTTCCAACTGACGCCAGACGAAGAGAAATGCGATTTTCTGCTGGAATCCCAAAGAAGGTTTTTGCGAAATCCAGTTTAAGAACTGGGGAAGCTTTAGGATGGAATTCCATTGGCCCGTACAATGTGGGTGGTCGAACCAGGGCGGTTGCAATTGATAATGCCAATGAAAAAGTAATTTTGGCGGGCGGAGTGAGTGGTGGAATGTGGCGTTCAGTGAATGAAGGACAAGATTGGCTGAAAACTACAGTGCCATCAAGTATTCATAGTGTTACGTGCATTGCTCAGGATATCAGACCCGGTAAGACAAACGTGTGGTATTATGGAACAGGTGAATTTACATCGAATTCTGCAAGTAAAAAGGCCGCACCATTTCGTGGTGATGGCGTTTTTAAATCTATTGACGGAGGGAATACTTGGAGTCAATTAACATCAACAGCTGAGGGTGTCCCGAATTATTACAACAGCCAGTTTCAATATGTGTGGAAGGTTCTTCCTAATCCTAAGAATCTTCAGGATGATGAGGTTTTTTTGGCTACAGTTGGGGCGATTTTCCGCTCTGTTGATGGTGGAGCCTCCTGGGATCTGGTATTAGGAAGAAAAAATGAAAGTACACCTGAAACCGATTTAAACGATGCTGATCTTTCCGATTATGCTGAGATTGCACAGACTGAGGATGGAGATTATTATGCCGTGTTAAGTCAAAGCGCACGAAGCGGTTCCAGTCCAGATCGGGGTGTATATCGTTCGACAGATGGAGTAAATTGGGTGCCATTAACTCCACTACGATGGCCAGGAAATTATAACAGAACTTTAATTGCCACATCCAAATCTAATCCTCATGAAGTCTTTTTTAGTGTAGATACCTATCCTGAAATGTTATGGAAATACACCTATTTATCAGGAGATGGAACCGATTCCGGAGGTAAATGGACGGATCTCAGTGCTAACATTCCGGCTTTTGGCGGAGAAGTAGGTGACTACAATACACAGGAATCATATAACATGGTTTTGCAAGTTCATCCGACAAAAAAAGATATTGTATTTCTCGGCGGGACAAACTTATACCGATCATCAGATGGGTTTTCTACTACACAAAATACAGCTTGGGTTGGTGGCTATGATACAGCAAACAACATTAAGGTTTTACCCAATCATTTTGTTGACCAGCATGCATTGGCCTTTTACCCTTCAAATCCAGATAGGATGCTATCTTCAAACGATGGTGGTGTGTTTTATACTGAAAATAATACTGCACCTGCAATTTCATGGATTCCGAAGAATTATGGTTTTGTGACTTCTCAATTTTATACAGTTGGCCTGGATGAATTCGGCGTCAAGAGTGCAGTTATGGGAGGTCTTCAGGATAATGGTACCCTTATTGCGAACCAACCGGTTGATGTAAGTTCCTGGAATGCAATAATACAGGGTGACGGAGGATACAGCGCTATAAGTAAAAATGCAATTTATTATTTCGCTTCTTTTCAATTTGGCAAGATCTATCGATTTACCTTAGACAAGAATCTTCAACGACGTTCTTTTGCTAGAATCGATCCTTATGGAAGCGGTGGTGCAGATAAGTTGCTATTCGTGAATCCATATGTGCTTGCGCCTGAAAATCAGAATGTCATGTATTTTGCTGGTGGAGACGTGATCTGGCGCAACAGCAATGTTTCACAGGCACCACTTTTCGAAAATTATCCATTGGATATTAATTGGGAAAAAATGGCAGGGACGGAAATCATGCATGGGTCTGGTGCAGTTTCAGCCATCAATGCAAGTTATAATCCTTCCGGGGTGGTATATTATGGCACCACCAATGGTCAGGTTTTTAGGATTAAAAGTGCCATAAATACCACATTCTCTGTTGAGGAAATCACATCTGGTATATTCCCGGAAAATGCATATGTCTCCAGCATTGCCATAGACCGAAAGGACAGTAAAACCGTTGTAGTATCTTTTTCAAATTATAATGTTATCAGCGTGTTTTATTCTCAGGATGGGGGTGACAGTTTTCAAAATATAAGTGGAAACCTGGAAGAAAATCCAGACGGTTCGGGAAGTGGTCCATCTGTCAGATGGATGGAGATTGTATCCAAAAACCAGGGAGAAGCACAACTTTTTGCTGCGACCAGTACAGGAATTTATTCTACCAATTCCATCAATGGGAATAATACGGTTTGGGAAAATGAAGGGTCGGAAACGATTGGAAATGAATTGGTAACCATGATCAAGTATTTTTCTGGTGACGGAACCATTATCGCAGCAACCCATGGAAATGGTATGTATGAATCAAAATTGGATGATGTGTGGAAAATAGAAATGGAAGATGAAATACAACATCTTGCTTTCTCTGATGCATTCCCAAATCCATTCCATCAAACGATCAACATTCCTTTTACGATTCCCCACGATGGTATGGTACGGGCACGGATTTATAGCTCTCTTGGACAATTGATTAAGACTATTTTATGGGCGGATCAATATAAAGGCAAAAACAATGTTTCATGGGATGGAACCAATGAAGCCGGTGTAAGAGTGTCCTCAGGGTTGTATATCTGCAGGTTGGAATATGAAAACCAAAAAATAGACAACAAGCTTATCTTTACGCATTAAAAATGTACAGCAACGGTTTTACAAAATTATTGGTTATCACCTTATTTATAAGTTTGTATTCTTGTGGGCCCACAGAAGAGGAAAATATCGCTAAGGCGAAATCTTTATTACAAACTGGTCAAACCGATACTGCAATCGCATTATTAGATGAAATTATTGCTAAAAACTCCATGAATCAGGCCGCATATAATATACGGGGTATTGCAAATTTGGAAAATGGAAAGATTACAGCAGCCATTGCAGATTTCGATATTTCAGTAGCATTTGACAGCAGTGATTACCGGGCCTATTACAACAGAGGAAATGCATATTATCAAATAGAAAAATTCGCTGAGGCGATCAGTGACTTTGATAAAGCAATCCGAATTCAACCAAAAGAAGCGGATGTTTATATCAATCGGGGAAACGCACAGGTTCAGCTTGAAAGTTATCAAAATGCCATCCATGATTATGCGTTTGCTTTGAAACTGGACGATGGGAACTACCTTACCTATTTTAATCTGGCACGTGCCTATTACCTTATGGACAATCTTGATTTGGCTAAATCATCTTTTGAACAATGCGTCAAGATTTACAGCACTTTTGCTCCGGCATATTATTTTTTGGGGATGATTGCTTTGGAAAAGGATGAAATAGATGCATCCTGCCTTTATCTGCAAAAGGCATCAGATTTGGGATACCAACAAGCAGTTGAGGTTCAAAAATTGTATTGCGATCAGAATTAACCAGACTTTTTTACTTTGAATTTTTCAGCGAGAAGTAGTTGGTATATTTTTTCTTTAAAGTCTCCCTGGATGATGATTTCGCCATCTTTTTGACTGCCACCAACACCACATTTAGATTTCAACATTTTCCCAAGATCCTTCAAGTCATCGGGAGAACCCACAAATCCTTCAACAAGAGTCACTATTTTTCCACCACGTTGCTTTTTATCTAGCCGTACAATCAAATTTTGTTCTTCGTTGGGTAAAGTTTCCTGCAATCCGGAGAGCCCTTCAAAATAATTGAATTCAGGATTTGTTGAATACACAACTCCTTCGCGATTTTTGAATTTTTCTTTTTTGTTTTTGGCCATATCGATAATGTAGTTCTATCTGTGCGCTATGAACAATGGCAAGTTGGATTCTTTAAGGATGTACTGTGCAACACTTGGAATCAAAAGATTCGAAATGTGGCTTCTGCCATATGCTCCCATCACAACAAGTGGATTTTGTACAGTATTGGCAAAATTACTTATTTCTTTAGAGATATTATCTCCTTCCAACAATTGAATACCAAC
>JAHEMV010000497.1 GCA_024643455.1 Cytophagales bacterium | reverse complement strand
AGTTTTATAAGTGGTAAAAATCTTGCTAGATTGATTAAAATACAAGAGGGCTATGTGCATTTACACATAGCCCTACGTTGTATGGCATTTTAAAAACCACTGAACAAAAATTCATTTAGATTACAAATATGAAATGTTTCAAAATAATTCTTCTCAGCTTTATTCTGATTTCATGTAATAAAGTTATAAAATCAGACACGGAGAGATATTTTGAGGAGACCTTTAATCTTATAAAAGATAATTCAGTCAAAAGTAATGAGATAGATTGGATTGAATTAAATAAAACTGTTCGGGACTCAATTCGAAACTTAAACAGCAATTATGATGTACACCTCGCAATAGCTTATGCAATTAAACTTATCAATGATGGTCATAGTATCTTTGGAGCTCCTCAAAAATCAGACGGCAAGCAAGGAATAAATTCAAAAAAAACTAGTGACTCAATACTTAAAATTCCTGCCATAAAAACAAAGATTGTAGAAAATGATATTGGTTATATTAAACTTTCAGGATTGAGTATAGTAAATGATAGCCTAAGCAAAAGTTATACACTTGAAATTAGAAAAGCATTATTGGAATTGGATAAATCAGGAGTATTATCTGGTTGGATTATTGACTTAGGAGCACATGGAGGTGGTAGATTAAGTTGTGAAAGTTTAGGCCTTGCGCCATTATTTGAGAATTCTTTGATTGGAATTTACTGGAATAATAAGAACATTTACAACAAAATAATCTGTACAAATAAATACTTTAAATTTGGAGAACATATACAAGACAGTTTATTATATGACTCGACTCTTGTAAATAAAAACAAGAAGATTGCAGTACTCGTAGATGAAAGGACAGTAAGTTCAGGTGAATTTCTTGCATTAGCTTTTAAATTTCAAGACAATAGTAGAATTTTCGGAAAACAGACCAGAGGTAAAACTTCACATTGTGGATTTTACAAATTGAGAGATGATGCTATATTACTGCTAGCCCAAGCATACGATTGTGATATTAATAGAAATATTATCAAAGAAGGAATAATACCTGATGTAGAATGTAGTTCAGAAAAAAGTAAAGTAAAAGCAATTGATTGGATAAAAAACGCCATATAACAGCCAATATAAGTAAGCTGGGGGTCAGCGGTTTATTTAAAGTTTGTACATTTAATAAAATTTTTAACGGTTTGACAGGTGAGTGGCTTCGAAATCCCAGCCAACTCATATTGGCAACACGTTGTGGCTCATTTGGTATTAGAAATTTTTGTAACTTTGAGTATGAATGAAGCTATAAAAAAGAAAATCATCCAATTGGTCAATACAACCAAAGATCAATTACTTCTAGAACAAGTTTATAATATCTTGGATAGTAGATCCAACTTTGCTGAAAGTCAACTTTTTAATAATCTTTCTGATAATGACAAAAGAGAAACTGAATTGAGTCTAAAAGAGAGCAAATCAGAAGAAAATCTCATTGATCATGATTCAGTTATGAAAGAAATCAGAACAAGTTTTGGATGGAACTAAAAGTTGTTTGGACCAAAAGAGCTAAAAATAACTACGTAAAAATTCTTGGATACATCGGAACAGAATTTGGAGATAACCCAAGTCGACAGTATCACGAACGAATAGAGAAATTAATCACTCTTTTAGTATCTTTTCCAGAATTAGGAGTCAAACAATCAGGCAAACACAATCTAAGAGGAATTATACTTTACCGGAGAACCACAGTTTTTTATACTTTTAATAGTAATTTTTTGAAGATAGTAAATGTGGTCGATAACAGATGGAAAAAATAAAAACGAGCCACAATTCATAGGGTTTTTGAGGCTTTTGCCACAGGCCCGCTACGGTGGATTAAAACGTTTCCAACGCTCAGGGCCCACGCAACGATTAATTTAGATTTCTATATTCATTTGGAGAATAACCAGTGGCATTTTTGAACATGCGGCTAAAATGTTGGGAATATTTGAATCCTAATTCATTTGCTATTTCACTTACGGTTTTTCCGGCATCAAATATTCTGTTCTTAGCAATGCTGATTACTTTGTTTTGAATGTATTCCTTCGCTGATTTCCCCGTTTCCTTTTTCACCAAATCGCCAAAGTAATTGGCAGATAAATGTTGCTCATCAGCAAAGTAGGCAACCGAAGGTAAACCGATTGATTGTGGCTTTTCTGAAGAAAAATAATTGTTTAATTGATCCTCAAATTTTTCCAGCGCTCCTTTATTGATATCATCCCGGGTAATAAACTGACGGTCGTAAAACCGCTCGCAGTAATTCAGAAATAAATCAATATATGAAACGATTAGCTTTTTACTGTGCTTGTCAACACTTTGCTGCAATTCATAATTTATCTTGGTGAATAAATCTAAAACAATCTGTCTTTCGCGTTCTGATAAATGCAGTGCTTCATTAGTGTTATAACTGAAAAAATTATATTTGATGATGTTTTGGGCTAAAGAAGTCCCTTTTAAAAGGTCGGCATGAAACACTAACGCATGCCCCTTAGGTTGATACTCCTTTCCGTCATTTTCAATTTCCATTATTTGCCCAGGAGAAGCAAAAACCAATGTGCCTTCCTGGTAGTCATAATAATTGCAACCATATTTTAAATCGCCACATTTAATGTCTTTCAAAAAAATACAGTACATACCATAATTTATTCTAACGTTCTTTTCTTTGCCCCAGGTCCTTGGATTTGCGTTGGAAAAATTAATTATGCTAACCAAAGGGTGAAAAGTTTCATGGTTGTTTAAGTCATTATATTCTTTTACTGTATTGAAATGAAATATCTCTTCCATGTTTATATGTTTTTCTCATACAAATTTAGTCAATTCTAATTATCAATATTTAACACGATTACCTATTCAGTAAAAATGGTAGTCAAAACAGTATTTTATATACAGAGTACTACCCGGTAAAGTCTTACATTTGAATAAATAAAGTTGAAATTAATATGGGAGGTGAAAACTTTAAACCCAAAATCCGTTTGAAATCGGGATATGTAGTACTGTTACTCATTGCGTTTGCAAGTCTTATATCCTGTGCTACCGAACAAAACAATCAACTGATTATTACCGAACAAGGCAGCTTTGCCGTTGGGGGTACGGTGATCTCCAATCCCGGCACATTTGATGCGATCAAACGCACACCTGAAGGTCAAACATTTCATGGGGATCATGCATATGTTTTTTATCAAATACCTGCAGAAGCGCATAAATACCCATTGGTGATGTGGCATGGAATCGGACAATTTTCCAAAACCTGGGAAACTACACCTGACGGAAGGGAAGGTTTTCAAACGATATTTTTACGCCGGAATTTTCCGGTTTATGTTATTGACCAGCCAAGGCGCGGTAATGCAAGTCGCAGCATGGCCGAAGGAACGATTACCCCAACTCCGGACGAGCAATTTTGGTTTAACATATTCCGGGTTGGAGTTTGGCCGGATTATTTTCCGGGAGTGCAATTTTCAAAAGATCCCGAGGCACTCAATCAGTATTTCCGGCAAATGGTGCCCAATGTCGGCCCAATTGATATTAACGTGAATGTAGATGCAGTTTCTGCACTTTACGACAAAATCGGCGAAGGTATTCTTGTTTCCCATTCGCATTCAGGCGGAATGGGTTGGCTAACGGCAGTCAAGAATCAGAATGTAAAAGCCATTGTTTCGTATGAGCCGGGGAGCGGTTTTCTCTTTCCTGAAAATGAAGTACCTGCGCCGATTGAAAATTCGGCCGGACCGCTGGTCGCTTCAGGTATTCCGATGCAAGATTTTCTAAAGCTCACTAAGATTCCGATTATCATTTACTATGGTGACAATATTCCGACTGAACCAGATCCAAATCCGGGAACAGATGGTTGGCGGGCACGCCTGGAAATGGCACGACTGTGGAGAGATGCAGTAAACAAACATGGAGGTGACGTAACAGTAGTGCATCTGCCTGAAATTGGAATAAAAGGCAATACCCATTTTCCCTTTTCAGACTTAAATAATATTGAGATAGCCGACTTAATGTCGGAGTGGTTGAAGGAAAAAGGACTGGATAAATAAGAAT
>JAHEMV010000496.1 GCA_024643455.1 Cytophagales bacterium | reverse complement strand
GGTAAATTAGAAACCCTGGGATATAAAAGTCAGATTTTTCCACGCCCTATCAATTTCTTTTATATGGAAGATAACTTGCGGGAACGAATTGAAGAGCAGGGCGAGAAATATCACGTTTTAAACACCTCACTCGTATTTTCCAAAGAAGAAATTTCAGAACTTGTTGATACTAATCCTGAAAAATTCAGCCCAAACGTCGTGCTTAGACCAGTTTATCAGGAGGTCATACTTCCTAATCTCGCATATATTGGTGGGCCGGCAGAAGTGTCGTACTGGCTCCAGCTCAAGGATGTTTTTGACCATTTCCAAATTCCTTTCCCGGTTCTGTTTCCTCGATCCTTTGCAATGTTAATCGCGAAATCCATTGCAAAGAAAATGGATAAACTTCAATTGGACGCAAAATCAATATTTGAAGATTTTGATACGTTAAAGGAGAATATACTTTATAAAGATGCTGAACCACTCCATGATCTCTCAAGTCAGATCAATGATATTGAAATTGCCTTTAAGTCCATTCAGGAAAAAGCTCAGGTACTTGATAAATCGTTAGAGGGATTTGTGCTGAGTGAGTATAAAAAGATTGAGAAAGGGGTAGAAAACATTCAAAAAAGATTGAAAAAAGCCGAAGAGCAAAAGGAGGAAGTAAACATAAAACAATTGGAAAGTATCCTGGAAAAATTATTTCCGGATGGAAATCCACAGGAAAGAGAGGATAATTTTTTGAATTTCTTTATAAACAACCCTTCATTTATCGTCGAATTGACTTCGCTGTTTGATCCTTTTAAATTGAAATATAACATTTTGACGGAGGATGAATAAGCAGGAAATAAGGAAACTTTTCCTGGAAAAACGGAAAGCTCTTTCTTTTGAAAGAGCACAAGAATTTAATCTCCAGATCAAAAAACAATTAGAAGATTTCCTGCCTGCTAGAGTAAAAACAATTCATATTTATTTGCCAATTGAATCGAAGGCAGAAATAGACACCTGGCCAATAATTCATGGACTTTGGACAAAAAAAATCAATGTTGCTATTCCTGTGATGCAAGCTCAAAGCAATAAATTGATATCCAAAATGCTCACGTCAGAGACAAAGCTTGCTTTAAATTCATGGCAAATCCCAGAACCCGTTAATGCTGATGAAGTGAAAGATAGTGATATTGATGCAGTCATTGTACCACTTTTAGCGTGTGACCAACAAGGCTTCAGGATTGGTTATGGGAAAGGATTATATGATGGATTTTTAGGAACCTTAGATAAAAAAGTATTGAGGATAGGACTGAGTTATTTTCATCCGTTAGACCATATTATCCATCGCGATCCATGGGATATCCCACTAAATTATTTGATCTGCCCGGATACCATTATTAAATTTTAGTTGCTCTCACCATTTGTAGTTTCCCTGGAGGTCCTGATAAGGATTCTACTTCAAAACCCAATGCCTTCAAGTCCCGCTTCAGCTGCCCTTTGGCGCAATAGGTGACAAAAATTCCTTTTGTTGAAAGTAAAGAAGCTATTTTTTCAAGTATGGGATATTCCCACATTTCAGCTTGTTTTGAAGGTGCAAAGGCGTCAAAAAAACAAATATCAAATTTAGCGGAAGTGTGATATCCCTGGATTGTGGTATGCTTTTTTATCAGGTTGAAATTGGAAGAAACTACATTATTTTGATCCCATGGCGCTTCATGAATTTTTTGAAAAAAATTATTATAGTTTGATGATGCAATCTGATTTGGATAATTAAGGTGTAACAACACTTCTTGATCCAGCGGAAAAGCTTCAATGCTTTCAAATTCAACAAGTAGACCGTTATCTGTGGCATACTTTGCACTCAGAAATGCATTTAGTCCTGTCCCAAAGCCTAGCTCAAAAATACGGATACATTTTACCTGATCCCTTTGAACTAAATAATGTAAACCACGCTCAATATATACATGCGTTGACTCCTGGATCGCTCCATGAATAGAATGATAGGTTTCATTCAACTCTGGAACAAAGATGGTGTGTGAACCATCCTCAGTTACCAAAACCTGGCTCATTCTTTACGAATTAACACTACAGCATAAGCCGATATACCTTCTTGTCTGCCAACAAATCCAAGTTGCTCGGTAGTTGTTGCTTTTATAGAAATATCTGCCTGGTCAATTCGCATCACCTGTGCTAGACAAGATTTCATGTCAGGAATGTATGGATTGATTTTCGGCTTTTGCAGACATATTGTGGAATCGATATTTTCTATTGCCCATCCGTCCTTTGCAATAATATCCAGTGTTTCCCTCAATAAAATTTTGCTGTCTATCCCTTTGAATTTTGGATCAGTGTCCGAAAAATGAAAGCCAATATCGCGTTTATTAGCAGCGCCCAGCAAAGCATCGCAAATCACATGAATAAGTACATCGGCATCTGAATGACCAACGGCGCCTTTTATATGATCAATTTTTATTCCACCCAACCAAAATTCCTTACCTTCTTTTAGTTGATGAACATCATATCCGAAACCAACCCTAATTTTCATGACAATTTTATTAATATTTTAGTCGGATAAGTTAAAAAATGACACCTTTGGCCTGGCCCAATTATTTAGTCTTCTTTTTTGGAAGTGTGCGGAAAATATAATCCCATAAAGGTGAAGAAACCCCAAAAGCCGCATCTGGATCTTTGTAATGATGTATGCCATGATTTACCCATAATACCTTAAAAGCATTTTTCGGAGGTTGAAAGGCATGAACAATATAATGAACGCAGAGATATCCTGCATATCCAAAAAGAAACCCCGGAGTAAAGGCATATGCTGCTTCTCCCATGATCAGCTTGAAAACAAATAGAAACATAAATGCAATAACGATAATTGCCAATGGCGGCATCGCTAATCTTGTTTTGTCCTTAGGATATTCATGATGTAATCCATGCATATTATATTGAATCCAACCTTTCAATTTATTTGTTGGAAGCATATGATAAAAATGCTTATGCATAAGATATTCAAACAACGACCAAACCAATAAACCTGAAGGTGCTAAAATCAAATATTGACTTGAAGTAAGTCCCGTGTGTTGAGTTCCCCAATAAAGAAACCCGATGCCAAAAACCACCAGTAAGGATATTGGTATCGATGCATGAGAATTTGTCAGTTTATCCAAAATGGGATTTTCAAACATTTTCGCAGCCTTATCATTTTTTGGCTTTATATCATGAATAGCTTTATAATTCATTGATCTGTTGGTCTTATATTGATACTATCCTGCAAAATTAAAAGTATGTCTTAAATCTACCTAATGAATATCTTTTTATATCACGATAGCATTGCTGGTCTTTTTTTCTATAATCTCTTCGTAATACATTTCATAAAGTGGCAATATCTTGCTCAATTCAAAAACGGATGCCCTTTCGAGTGCATTTTTTTTGAATGTTGGCAAATTCTTGTCGTCCAATATTTCAAGAGCAAATTTTGTCATGGATTCCACATCACCAATATCACTCAAATATCCAGAAAATCCATGAATATTAAGTTCCGGCAATCCGCCTACATTCGTAGAAATTACAGGAACTTGACATGCCATGGCCTCTAGTGCTGCCAATCCGAAACTTTCTTTTTCAGACGGCATCACAAACAAATCTGCTACTGAAAGCACTTCTTCAACAGCTTCTAATTTGCCAAGGAATCGTATATCATCGCAATCACCACATTCCCTGCAAAGACTTTCGATTTTTGTCCGTTCCGGGCCATCGCCGACCAATAATAGTTTTACTGGAATTTTTTCTCTTAACTTTTGAAACACGGCCACGACATCTTCGATTCGTTTTACTTTCCTGAAGTTCGAGGTATGAACAATCAGTTTTTCACCATTTGGGCAGATCGCCTTTTTGAAATGATCTTTTTTCAATCTCCTAAATCGTTCCAAATCAATAAAATTTGGGATAACACGAATATCTTTTTCTATGTTGAAATGATTATAGGTGTCCTGTTTCAGATTTTCTGATACAGCAGTAATTCCATCCGATTGGTTGATGCTAAATGTAACTACTGGCTCAAAAGAAGGATCTCTCCC
>JAHEMV010000495.1:3523-4052 GCA_024643455.1 Cytophagales bacterium | reverse complement strand
GACCGACAACATTCCAACCTTCATTAATTAATCGATTTGCAAGATGAAAACCAATGAACCCGGCGGCTCCTGTAACAAAAATTTTATTCAAAACTGTATTTGGTATGATCTAAATTTGAGACTGCGAAATTAATCAATAAGTCACAATTCGTGTGTTATTACGTTTTTTATTTTTTGTTTAAACTTACATTTGCAGCTATATGATAATCCGGGAAACTTGGGCATTGGTAAAAAAAGAAATTCTTATTGAGCTGAGAATGAAGTATGCACTTAGTGGGATGATCCTATATCTTATCAGTTCGATTTTTTTGGGATACATCACCTTTAGTATTGGCCGAGCACAGATTACCGTGCCAACCTGGAATGTTCTTTTCTGGATTATTATGCTTTTTGTGGCTACCAATTCTATAGCAAAAAGTTTTATTCAGGAAAGTAAAGAGCGTTTGTTGTACTATTATACCATCGCCAATCCTTTAGCGATCATCATTTCCAAAATGGTTTTCAACACCTTGTTAATGCTCTTTTTGGT
>JAHEMV010000495.1:0-3513 GCA_024643455.1 Cytophagales bacterium | reverse complement strand
GCAATTGGTTTTTCAACCACTTTTACTATGATTTCAAGTATTGCATCAAAAGCGTCAAACAGCGGGACACTTATGGCAATTCTTGGTTTTCCCATCATCATCCCCATCCTGTTGTTATTGATAAAAATTTCCAGAAGTGCTATTGAAGGATTGGCGAGGTTCACTGTTTATGATGAGATCATTACCCTAATTGCTATAATTATTATTGCAATTTCTACTTCAATTCTTTTGTTTCCGTATCTTTGGCGATCAAATTAATCCATAACATTGCTATAAGCAGCTAATGCAGTTCTCATTTAAAAATAATTGGTGGAAAATTCTTGGGATCATTTTGATCTATTATGTCGTTATTGCCGGATTTCTTATTGATGTCCCTCACCTTTCTATCCTAAATGAAACCATTCGCAATTTGTTTTTTCATGTAGCTATTTGGTTTGCGATGTTCATTTTATTGATTGTTTCATTGGTATATTCCATTAAATACCTCAAGTCTTCCACGTTGAAAAACGATATCATCGCCAGCGAATTTGCTACTATGGGTATTGTCTATGGATTGCTAGGAATTACAACAGGATCCGTTTGGGCAAAATTTACATGGGGCGATTGGTGGGTCAATGATCCTAAACTGAATGCCACCACCATTGCCTTATTAATCTATCTGGCGTACTTCGTTTTGCGCGCTTCCATCGAAGACAGCCATCAGAAAGGCAGGATTAGTGCGGTGTATAACATTTTTGCTTTTGCTGCTGCCGTACCATTAATCTTTATTTTGCCGAGACTTACAGACTCGTTGCATCCGGGAAACGGAGGCAATCCTGGTTTTAGTGCCTATGACTTAGATAATAACCTAAGAAAAGTATTTTATCCTGCAATTGTCGGTTGGACACTGATTGGCGTCTGGTTTGTCAGTTTGAGGATCAGGATTAAAAATATGAGGGAATTGATTGATGAAATTCATCATAATTAGCAATTAATATGAAGAAACTAGTATATGCATTTGTTGCTTATTGCATTATTCATTTGTTGGTTTTTGTGCCATTTGTTCAAGCACAAACTGCTGTGGATACAAGTATAGAAATGGCCGATAGCATGCGATCGGATGGGAAAATATATGTAGTTGTACTGGTAGTACTTATTGCATTTACAGGATTAATGATTTATGCAATCAGTACCGATCGAAAATTATCCAGACTGGAAAAGGAAATAAAAAGTTTAAAATCAGAATAAGATTTATAAACTTTTGTGTTGTTGTATCGTTGTATTTGAAAATTTTATCTAATGAAAAAATCGCATATCATTGGGATAGTCGTGATTGCTATCGCAGTATTCGTGATCATATCTACTGCAGGAGATGCCAGTACCTACGTAAATTTTGATGAGGCAAAAGCTCTTTCCGCATCAGGAAGCAATAAAAAGGTACATGTTGTCGGTCAATTAAAAAAAGATGAAGAAGGAGAAATCATAGGTGTAGTGCCTGGTGAGAACAAGCTAACAGTCACCTTTTTGATGGTAGATAATAATCAACAGACCAATAAAGTTTTTTATAATAAACCCATGCCACCAGATCTGAAACAATCCGAACAGGTAGTGGTAATTGGTCAGTTTAAAAACGACACGTTTTATGCCAGTCAAATATTATTGAAGTGTCCATCCAAATACGAGGAAAAGTCATTACAGGTCAGTGAGGTAAAATAATTTTATGATCAACTTATTTATTGGAAATCTAGGACATCTATTTGTCATATTATCGTTTGTATTATCCTTAGCTTCAGCTTACTCTTATTTTCGATCCACAAAAAAAGAAGATGCCTATTCTCAAAAAGAATGGGTAATCAACGGTAGAATACTATTCTATTTACACAGTATTTTTGTTGTAGGAATCATATTTGTTCTTTTCCTGATTATCTACAACAATTATTTTGAATACCACTATGCTTACGAGCATGCCTCAAAATACCTGCCCGTTCACTATATGATTTCCTGCTTCTGGGAAGGTCAGGAAGGTAGTTTTCTTTTATGGATTTTTTGGAATTGTGTGTTGGGAATAATTCTTATTAAGACAAGTAAAAAATGGGAAGCGCCGATCATGGTTATTTTTGCAATTGTGCAGGCATTTCTTGCCTCCATGATTCTTGGCATCTCGGTTATTGATATAAAAATCGGAAGTTCACCTTTCGTATTGTTGCGCAATGTGATATCTGATCCGATTTTTCAAATCAACCCTGACTTCGTGCCAAAGGATGGTACTGGTCTGAATCCTCTGTTACAAAATTATTGGATGGTGATTCATCCACCAACCCTCTTCTTAGGGTATGCTACCACGCTCATACCATTTGCATACGTTATTGCAGGTTTATGGAAAAAGGAGTATAAAAACTGGATAAAACCAGCATTGCCCTGGGCGATTGTTTCTGCAGCCCTCATGGCGACCGGGCAGTTAATGGGTGCCTACTGGGCTTATGAGACGTTGAGCTTTGGTGGTTATTGGAGTTGGGATCCGGTAGAAAATGCAGTTTATGTACCATGGATTATCCAGGTGGCCAGTATTCATACCATGATTATTTTTAAGAAAAATGATGCCGCATTAAAAACCTCCATGATCCTTGTCATAACGACATTTTTGTTGATCCTGTACGCTACTTTCCTTACGCGAAGTGGTATCCTGGGCAATGCCTCTGTTCATTCTTTTACTGATCTTGGGCTTTCGGGTCAATTACTCATTTATTTGTTGGTTTTCTTAGCCATTGCTATTGGATTGAGTGCTAATCGGTGGAAAGAGATTCCTACTACAGATCAGGAAGTTTCAACATATTCCAAGGAATTCTGGATTTTCATGGGAGCAACAGTATTGGGGCTTATGGGATTTCAGGTAATGGCAGGAACTTCTATTCCTGTATATAATGCTATTTTGGAGCAGTTTGGCATCAGCTCCAATATGGCACCTCCGCCTGATCAGGCAATTTTTTATTCTAAATTCCAGATATGGGGAGGAATACTTATCGCCATATTTTCCGGTACAGGTCAGTTCTTCTTCTGGAAAAGCATGGATAAATCAAGGATTTGGAATGAGCTTTCTATCCCGATATTGATTAGCCTTGCAGTTTCTACACTTATCTTTTTGGTTTATGGAATAAATAAAATAGCCTATATTCTCTTACTCACTGCAGGCATTTATTCAGTTGTAGCCAATGGCACCATTCTCATTCGATTATTGAAAAAGAAAAACATCAAGCTGGCTGGAGGTGCTGTATCCCATATTGGTATCGCGATGATGCTATTGGGCATTTTGTTCTCAGCTGGATACTCAAGAATTATATCGCTCAATACTTCAGGGTTATTGTTTTCAAAAGATATGTCTGATGAAATGAACCAGGAAAACGTTTTGCTGTTTACAAATGAGCCAAAAGTGATGAACGAATACGAACTCACTTATAAAGGCCAGCGAGTGGAGCTGAAGGGAATCCCTGGATTTCCAGCTAAAAAATTGATCCGTAGGACCCCCGACGAACATAC
>JAHEMV010000494.1 GCA_024643455.1 Cytophagales bacterium | reverse complement strand
ACTATTAAAGGATTGGCAAATATTGCGAATATCACTTTAGGGACTGAGGGTATACAGCTATTTGAAAAGGTTGAGCTTACCACGAAGGGAATGGAAAGAATGCTGGACAAGCTTACTATGATGAATCACATAAACAGCCCCATTGATTATAGTGATGTACACATCAGTTATATAGTAAAAAATATACTGAATAAAAATGTAGCCACAGTTAAAAGGAGAAATATTAAAGTTAATATCGATTTGGATGAAAACATATACTTTACCACTTATCCGGATATTATTGAAATTATCTTAAACAACCTACTGGAAAATGCCCTGTTTTTCTGTCAATTCACCAGAGAAGAACAATCACAAGTATACTTGAATATAAGGAAAGACCAGGATAATAATCTGACTATGATTGTAAGGGATAATGGTTGTGGCATGAAACCAGAGGTAATCGACAGGATCTGGGATATGTTTTTTATTGGAAATGAAAAGTCTAAAGGAAGTGGTCTAGGTTTGTTTATAACGAAAAAAGCTGTTTACACCATAAACGGAACAATTACCCTAGAAACGAAAATCGATAAATACTGTGAATTTCAAGTCTTTTTACCTTTTTTTCAACCAACGCAAAACATCGATAAATTGTCAGAAAAGCCAGCGAAGCTAAATACTACACCTGAAGCATCATAATCGGGATACTTTTTTTCCTTATCTAAAAAATACTTTTCCTGAAAGTTTTGTTATATGTTTGACTTTAAAAAATCAACATATGCATAAGACAATACTGTCCCTTTTTATAGCCATAATTTTTCAACTTACTCTATCTGCTCAGGATTCCTCCATGTATTGGCCAAAACAAATTGTACTTGATGATTATGTACTAACTGTGTATGCGCCTGAGTCGGAAAAATTGGAAAACAATATCCTTGATGGACGTGCGGCCTTTAGTTTATACGACAAGCAGCATCTGCCAATATTTGGAGCCATGTGGTTTCGCTGTCGCGTTCTCACTGATGTAGCTAAAAATGAAGTTTATTTTGAGGATATTCAGGTAGTTAATGCCAATTTTCCGGAAGCTTCAGTAGAAAATATTAAACAGCTTCAGAACATAATTGCAAGTTCATCAAAAGATTGGCGCTTTAATACCAACCTGAAGGAATTTTATGAAAAGAAAGCCAGCTTGGACCAAAACACTTCCATAAGCGAAAGTCTGAACAATACTCCTCCCAAAATATATTTTTCAAAGGTTCCGGCTATGTTGGTTTCAATTGATGGGGAACCAATTCTAGAAAAAGTCAATGGGTCTGCATTGTATCAATATGTGGTTAATACCTCATCTTTTATTGTACAAAGCAGCAGCGATAAGCAATTTTATCTTTCTATTGGCAATTGGTGGTACATTTCTGCATCCGCAACAGGCCCATGGAAAACAATCCAAACTCCTCCGAGCTTTATTTTGCAATTGGCAAAAAATGCCAAAGAACTCAATCAGAATGGTGCCTCGACCCCATTGGATCAGTCAACTACACCTCCAAAGTTAATTGTAGCTAACGAACCAGCAGAATTGATTCAAACGGATGGAGAACCTGATCTCAGCGTGGGCTACGAAAGTATTTTTACAATAAGCAATTCAGATGATGAAATAGTGTATGAATCAACGAGTGACCAGTATTATATTCTGCTTTCCGGGCGCTGGTATAAAACCAGAAAACTGGAAAGTGGTACTTGGGCTTTTGTCGAACCAGAAACCTTGCCCATTGTTTTTAGAGCCATCCCGACAGATTCACCATTGGCGCACCTGCGTTTAAGTGTTCCAGGAACACCTGAGGCAATCAGCGCAGCACTGGACAATGCTATTCCACAAACAGCCGTAGTTGATCGAAATGCTGCAATAATGCAGCTGGACTTTGACGGTGAGCCACAATTCGCTCCTATTGATGGCACAAAATTGCAATACGGTGTCAATACTAGCGGTTGTATCATCATGGATGTAGATTCAAAATACTATGCTGTAGATCAGGCAATCTGGTTTACTTCAGATAGCCCTAAAGGACCGTGGAAAGTAGCAGATCATTTCCCTGATGAAGTGAAAAAATTGCCTGCTAATTGCCCTGTATTTAATTTGAAGTACGTCTATATCTATGATTCTTCTCCGGATGTGGTTTATGTTGGATATACTGCTGGCTATACAGGTGCATTTATATACCACGGAATAGTCGTGTTTGGCACAGGGTATCGCTACAAATCCTGGTATGGAAATTTGTATATTCCTGGACCTTATACGTATGGATATGGAACCAAAGCAAAAAAGAAATCCAATGTAAATGTCTTTGTAAGCTATGGATACGGGTACGGTGGTTATGGATATGGTGGCTATCCTTATGGAGGATATGGATACGGATTTGGAAACACCTATGTTAACCCACAGTTTTTTATGGATCAAACACCTGTAGATCATGGAACAGTTGAACGAAAAGCCATTGATCCATTAAATATCTATAATAACCGATCAGTGGGGATCATTAAAACGGAAACTGCACTGCGAAATGATGCAACAAAACCGATCATTTTAGATAACAATACACCTGCCCGGATGTATGCAGATAAAGATGGCAAACTGTACAGTCAGGATGACCTGGGCAACTGGTACATACAAAATGGAAGCAACTGGAATAAAACCACCGATCCAACGAAATGATATAATTAGCAAAATTATATTCTATTAGTTAGTTGTTGATTGCTTCAAAATCCACAGATATAGAGCGTCCCAGTACATCAACAACGCTAATTACATGTGGGCCAAGTGCAGGAAATAATCCCATTTGATGGTTAAGTTTGGTTTCTCCTAAAAATTGATCATCCAAATACCAGAATAATCGAGCATTGGAATTTCGATGAGCAGCTTCAAACACTACCTTACCAGGACGGCCGTCAATTTCAATGGGCACAAACACCCTTGTAAAACTTTTTGGATAAATCATTTCAATGGTTTCATCGGCCTCAGGAATACATCCGGAAAGGTAATCGGGAGGTTCAGAATAATTGGCATTGTATTTTTTATAGTACCATGCTTCGGCAGGCGGCAAAATAAACCATGGTTTTTGGACCATTTTGTGAATTGGGTAGCAGATTGAATTGACCTGATGTAAAGCTGTTTCATCCAGGTTCACCAAATGATGAAGGTTGCAAGCCATTCCTGAAGCAGCGCTTTTTGCAATAGGCTTGAGTTCGGTCTCTGGACATACTTCACTTGCTTTGCTTCCACTTTGCTTGCATATTCGTATCATTTCCATATCTGCAACCGGCATTTGAAAAACCGCATCTCCATCCAAGCCTTCAAAAATTCTGAACATTAACGGGGAGGCTGCCATTACACCAGTGAGGTCAGGTCGGCCCTCACCATCTGCATTGCCAAGCCAAACGCCAACCACATAATTTGAATTTAAGCCTATAGCCCAGGCGTCTTTTAAGCCATAACTTGTACCTGTTTTCCATGCTATTGACCGGCTGTTTGTGAATTGCTGCCAGTTTGATTCTGCATCAGGACGTCGCAATTGTTGCATAGCTTTAAGCATATGCCATGTTGCAGCAGCACCGATTTTACTATCTTTTGTGAATTTATCGTATTCCTTATTATTTAAATAGATATAATGTAACGGGCTGAAATCATGGGCATTATAGCGTTTTTCACCTTTGGAAGCATTAAAGGTCTGTAGGTTCCTTGCCATTCCTGCATAGATTCCTGTTAATTCCCAGAGTGTTACTTCACCCCCACCCAAAATTAAGGAAAGTCCATAGTGACCAGGCGGTTTATCCAGACTGGTTATGCCCAATTGATTAAGATCGTAATGAAATTGCTCATAGCCATAATCCTTAAGAAGGCTAACAAAAGGAACATTCAGCGAACTTCTCAAAGCTAGATTGGCAGGCACGGCTCCTTTAAATTGTTTATCAAAATTTTGTGGCGCAAAGCCTTGATAATACACAGGAATATCCGGCAATAACTGAGATGGCGTGATCATTCCGTGATCAATGGAAAGTGCATATAAAATGGGTTTCAATAAACTT
>JAHEMV010000493.1 GCA_024643455.1 Cytophagales bacterium | reverse complement strand
GGAAATGCATTTGCAGTATTTGCCAATAATGAATTGATCTATACAGGTTACTTTTGGGCTGGCTTTTCATCTTCAAGCTGCCAGTGGATTGTTACCGATCCAATGCATCTGCCATTAAGCGATGAAATGAAAATGAATCTTGGCTATCCTGGACAAATTGATGGTATTTTCATTCCGGATAATCGGAATGATCCAAGAATACTGGCGATTTTCAGGAAGGATGGTAAATTGATTGAGTAGGATCAAATGCTAGATTTTCAAATGAAAATGGTGGTAATTTTATAATGCCGATATAACAATTAACAGGGTGAGTATGATTATAGCCCCTGTACCTTTGTGTTTTTTCTTTCCTTGTTCATTTTGGTTTGCTTCAGTTTGTATTTGATCATTTTGAGAAAAAGATTGTAGGCCATCGGAGTAGCTATAGGTTTGGTAGCTATTATTCGGCTGGTAATCGTCGTTCAGATTCTTTGGATTATCCACAAAAAAGTCATGATCCAATTTAACATTCATCTCGTCGACATTATTTTTATAAGTTAAATCAAATGACTCATAGGATTTACGTTCATGTGCAGCAAGCAGACCTTCTCCATCTAATTTTGGGTATAAAGTGATTTCATGGCTCTCAATGTCATTTCTAAAAAAGTAGTATTGTCCCAGTGAAGGCACTTGTTCACTCAAAAGGTCAATAAAACGATTGACTTTAATACTCAATAATTCTTCAGGGTGTTCATTCACAAATTCCACAACATCCAATCTGTTGTCATCACAAGTCAAAAAGGCAAATAATTCAGCAAATTCCTCCTCACTAGAATAATCTCCGGAAAGTTGACCATTTGCGTACCTGGAAACGTAGCCTTGTGCAAAAATACTATTCCCTACTTTTTTTACAGGATCGGGGTTCTCCTGATTCAGATCATCCAAATAGTTTTTAATATTCAGAGCAGCCTTCCCGAAAGAAGGCTCTCTTTCGAACAAATGTGCTAATTGATGAGCCAGAGATGATTTTACACTGTTTTTGTATGACATCCCGTCCTTAATACGACTCACTTCCACCATCACTTGTTTATCCAATGTCCAGCCAAATTCATAGGTGTTCTTAATTTGTAGCGGGAAGATATCGATGTCCAGGTATTTATCAATAATGGATCGGGGTAGCTGGTCAATTTGCTCTTTCAACAACCATACAATTTCATTTTTCTCATGCTCATTTAGATCGGGTTCCACTAAAATGTTTTCAAATCCATTGGAGGGGGTGTAGTCGAAATTTATATTGATGGATTGATTTGGGTAGGAAATCGTATACGTTCCGGGTTTTATCTGAATTACTTTTCCTTCATAATTTTCAGCATAAATGAAAGTTGAAACGAGAATTAATAAAAAGGATAGGATCAGCGTTTTCATGGGGCGTTTTTTTACTTGCGAAATCTGATAGTTTCAAATCTTTAAACAAGCAAAATACATGCCTGAAAACAGCCAATTGATCATATCCCAATTGCTGAAAAGGGGTAGATTTTCAACCTTTCATAACCAAAAAATGCTGTGAGTTTTCAACTAATGTTTCCTCACCATCCGCAACATTTTAATATTAATCACGACAAACCGTATAAACTGCCAAATCAGATTTGTTCGAAATCGTTTGGTCAATTTGGTTGGAATAGGAGGGTAGTAACTTTGTTCGTATGCTTTTCTAAGTGTAGTCATGGGATTCAGTGTTATTCAGGGACGACTTTCCAAAATGGATTTGCTTTGGCTTTATAAATAAATGCGTGATGCAACAAGTGTTTTATCCAATGACCGGCAAGACCTATTTCACCAGATGTATAGTTTAAATCCCTTCCAGTTTCAGGGAATCGATGGAAATCCGGGATAATCGGATACATAGTCAATGAAACCGCCGTGCCGTTGAAGAAATTGGCGCCGGCACTGGCGATACAAGCAGCTCCCATTTTTGCCATTGAAGCCTTTCGTTTTGGTTCACTCTCTTTTCCTTTTATCATGTCTGCAATGTTGTAAGCAACAATTCTGGCCATCACTCCGGAAGGCATACCCGTACGCGGAGGAGTGGGGAATATTGGCGTTCCTTTTACACTTTTTTTAGGCTGACTAATCGGATGCGGGGGAGCAAATGCAATGCCTACTGCAAATATATTTTTGTAAGTGGGATTTTGATAGGTTGAAGGCCAGTCTTCTGCAGACCAATCTTCATAATTTTTTGGCGTATAGTCCGCATCGACAATCATAAATCCATTTGCAGCAAACAATATGCTGGTGATGTCTTCCCCGGTTTTATTGAATGCTTTCATGCCAACACCGGAAAACGGCGGTAGTAGCATGGCGAAATCGAAGGCTTCATTGCCTTCAGTGCCATTAATCTGTTCGTAACTGATTTGATTTTTCTCTACTTCACTGACATGGGCCTGGGTGATCCATTTAATACCTCGCTCAGTAAAAAGAGACTCCGTAAATATCCGACTATGGGTGATATACCCGCCGCGTTTGATGTGCATCCCTCCAACACCAAAATCCCCAAGTTCCTGTTCATTAGAGATCCATGTAATTTCTGCTTTGTCCCGGACACCTCTTTTTCTCAATTCAAATTCAGTGTTAAATAAATATTCAAAGGCAGCACCCTGGCAAGTACAAGTGCCATGGCCGGTACCAATTAGGATTTTTTGTTTCTCCCCTTTTTTCATTCTGGCCACCGCTTCATCCAGGTGAGCAGAGGTTTCAGTAGCATGACCATAGGTACACACTGAAAGACTATTATGCTCTGGCCCCAATCCTTTTGTAGCTTCAAATTTCAATTTTGGGCCAGTGGCATTAATTAAGTAATCGTAGTTTATCTCTTCATTTTCTCCAATTTTAGTTGGACTGGTATGCGAGACTGAAACAAATGGGCTTGAGTTGTCCTGACTTCCTTCGGGATGGATACTGACTGCTTTTGCCTGAATATACGTAATCCCTTTTTTCTTGTACACTGGGCCGAGATCAAACGTTACCTGTTCCTGATTCATCAGGCCTATTCCTACCCAGATATTTGAAGGAATCCAATTCCACTTGCTGTTTGGAGTTACCACGACAACTTCATGTTGATGACCGAGCAGACTCCTGGCATGTAAGGCTGCGGTGTGCCCTGAAATTCCACCTCCTAAAATCAATAGTTTAGCCATGTGTAGATAGTTAGTTTTAAAAAATGGATTAGATATTTTTATATCAAAAATCCATTAAGTATAAATAGTTTTGTGACTTTCATTGGTAATGAAAATCACAAAAAATTGAAAATCTCAATCTGATTAATGTTGATTCGAGTTGTCTAACTAAAAATAAAGTTCAGATATCAAGATGCTGCCATTGAAATAGGGTGACAGAATTTTTCTTGAATTATCTTTAAAGTTTACATATTAACAAATCCGTGGGTATTCAGGTTCATGCGTAAATCGATTTTTTTAAATTATTAACCCTAAAAAAAAATCATTCAACATGAAGAAAATATTTTACACGGCAGGTGATCTGGATCTTATCAACCGAAAGCAATTTAGTAATCAGTCTTGATCTTTTTATTAAAGGGGATCTTAAATTGAAATCCAAGGTTTTGACTTGTATTATCTTCAAGGACATCCAATCCATAAATTACCTTTTTTGGATCATCGATTACGATTGTACCAAATATCCGGTCCCAAAACGAAAAAATGTTACCAAAATTAGTGTCTGTCCAGGGGCGTTCAAAATGATGATGAAATTTGTGCATGTTTGGTGTTATAAAAATCAATCCCAAAGTACGATCAACCCAACCAGGCAAATATATATTGGCATGGGTGGCATACGTAAAGAAAATGGTGCAAATGCGATAAAAGAAATAGAATGAAATAGGTGCACCAATTAAAATGATAGCTCCAAGAGCGAATACTTCCCTAAGCACATAATCACCAGGATGGTGCCGTGTACCACTGGTTGCATCCACGTTAGTATCGCTGTGATGGATCATATGAAATTTCCACATCCATTTTATCCGATGGAGTAAAAAATGGACAAAATATTGTGCAATTAAGTCGAGAAGCAAA
>JAHEMV010000492.1 GCA_024643455.1 Cytophagales bacterium | reverse complement strand
ACATTTTTGCTCAAAACGATTTGGACTTATATAAAGCCCAAGGTTATATTACAGCAAAACACCGATTATGGCAAATGGACTTTCAAACGCTTGCGTCTGGTGGACGACTTTCAGAAATTATAGGTGAAAAAGCATTGAATTATGATAGAGCCCAACGAAGAAAAGGCATGGTGTTTGGAGCTGAAAATGCTTTGGAAAAAATGAAAGAAGATCCTGAAATTTTAAAATTTATTGAGGCCTATTCCGAAGGAGTGAACAGTTATATAAATGAGCTAAAACCAAAAGATTTTCCAATAGAATATAAGTTATTGGATTATAAACCAGAGCTATGGAATGTTAAAAAAACAGCATTGTTACTTATGTATATGACAGATATGCTATGTGGTGGAGATTCAGATTTAGAGTATTCCAATGCGTTGCGAGAATTTGGGAAAGAACGTTTTGATTTTCTCTACCCAGATTTTTTTGATGTAAATGATCCGGTAATACCTAAAGATACTGATTGGAGTTTTATTGATGTTAAGATGACAGAAACACCGCAAAGTGAATTGCCCTTAGATTCCATTTCAGAAACGATGGAGAAACCCGATCCAGATAATGGCAGTAATAATTGGGCGATATCAGGAAGTAAATCGTATTCTGGTCATCCTATTTTGGCAAATGATCCTCATTTGGGATTAAATTTGCCTTCAATTTGGTTCGTTATGCAATTGGCAACTCCAGAGCATAATTCTTATGGTGCAACACTTCCTGGGGCATTAGGTGTAATTTCTGGCTTTAATACTCATATTGCATGGGGAGAAACCAATGCCACTCGTGATGTTAAAGATTGGTACAAAATCGAATTTAAAGATGAAAGTAGAACGCAATACAGATACAATAACGAATGGAAAAATGCTTCGTTAAGGCTAGAAGAAATAAAAATACGCGGAAAAGAAACCTACATTGATTCTGTAATTTACACACATCATGGCCCGGTAAGTTATGATTATACTTTTAAAGGAAACGGCCAAAAAGAGGGTTATGCAATGAAATGGATTGGTCATGTTGGAGGAAACAATCAACGTACGTTATTGAATTTAAATGCGGCCAAAAATTATGAAGATTATTATAATGCACTTAAACATTGGGTCGCTCCTGCGCAAAATTTTGTGTTTGCTTCTACCACTGGCGACATTGCACTTTGGATACAAGGCCAATTCCCAAATAAATGGAAAGGTCAAGGAAAATTTTTAATGGATGGCAGTAATCCTGAGCACGATTGGCAAAGTTTTATTCCTAAAGATTTTAATGCACATACTAAAAATCCCGAAAGAGGATTTGTGAGTTCGGCAAATCAACACCCGGTAGACGAATCGTATCCTTTTTATGTATTCAATGATGGTTATGAAATCTATAGAAATAGGGTGATAAATGATTTTTTTAATGGGAAAGACAAAATAGATATTCAGGACTTTAAAAATCTCCAAAACAATAATTACAATTTAAAAGCTTCAGAATTGTTGCCCTATGTTTTTGAACATATGGATACATCGACTTTAAATAGTGATGAAAATGAGATTTATAATGAAATTCAAGATTGGGATTTTAACAGTGAAGCCAATAAAATAGCTCCTAGCATTTGGGATACTTGGTGGAAAAAATTGTATGATCTCACATGGGACGAATTTAAAAATGACAGCATAGCTTTTGATAGGCCCTTTGAGTATCAAACCATATATATATTAAAAAATTATTCTGAAGATTTGTTTATGGATATTGTAGAAACTCCTGAAAAAGAAACTGCAAATGATCTGTTTTTGATCACATTTAAGGAAACCGCAAAAGAGTTAATGGACTGGAAACTGAAAAACGGTGATTATAATTGGGGTCCATATAAAGCAACTTTTGTAGGTCATTTGCTTCAAGCTTTACCGGCTTTTTCACGATTTAACATCCCTATTGGTGGTGACCGAAATACCGTAAATGCAGCCGATAAAAATCATGGCCCTTCATGGCGTATGATTGTTGAAATGACGTCTCCACCAACAGCTTTGGGAATTTATCCAGGAGGACAATCTGGTAATCCAGGCAGCAAATATTATGATAATTTTATAGATAAATGGGCCAAAGGAGACTATTTTGATGCATTGTTTATACAAGATTTAAATAGCACCGAAGGCATTATTTCAACTCAAACCTTAACACCAAAACAATGAAAAGAAATACCATAAACTTTATAGCAACAATCAGTATTGCGCTCATTTTATCTCAATTTTTGCCTTGGTGGTCAGTTATGGTGGCCTCTTTTATAACGGCTTTAGCTTTTAGCCTTAAGAAAATGGCAGTGTTTCTTGTTCCATTTTTAGCTATTATGGCGTTTTGGATTGTATATTCATTTTGGCTAAGTAGTGCCAATGATTTTATTTTGGCCAAAAAGATTGCGGTATTATTACCCTTAAAAGGAAATGCATACCTTTTAATCTTAGTAACGGGAATTATAGGTGGAATTGCAGCAGGCTTTTCAGCTGTATTTGGTAAAGAATGTTCTTTATTGATAACCAAGAAGAAATAGAAAAACTAATAATACCTTATATATGATCAGTAAACTCAACTTAGAGCATATTTTGTTTTTGGATATCGAAACTGTTCCAGAAACACAACACTTTTCTGATCTCGATAAAATAAAACAGGAGCTTTGGGAGCTTAAATCTCAATATCAACGTAAAGAAGATTCAACAGCTGAAGAATTTTATGATCGTGCAGGCATTTGGGCCGAGTTTGGAAAAATCATTTGTATTTCAGTTGGATATTTCAATATTAAAGGTGATATCCGCACTTTTAGAGTGACCTCTTTTTTTGGTGATGAAATTAAAATTTTAAAGGATTTCAAAAATCTGCTCATCTCCCATTTTAGTAATTCCCATCATTTATTGTGCGCTCATAATGGCAAAGAATTTGACTTTCCATATATCGCAAGACGTATGATTATTCACAATATCGAATTACCCTATAAACTCAATTTATTTGGCAAAAAGCCATGGGAAGTTCCCCATTTGGACACTTTGGAATTGTGGAAATTTGGAGATTACAAAACCTACACCTCCTTAAAATTATTAACATATGTTCTTGGTATTCCCTCCCCAAAAGATGACATTGATGGCAGCGAAGTGTATCGTGTGTATTATGAAGAAAACAACATTGATAGGATCATAACCTATTGCGAAAAAGATACGATTGCTGTAGCACAAATATTTTTAAGACTTCGGGGTGATAACATACTTTACGAAAACGAGATTATTCATATATGATCAAAGGGCTAGATTAAAACCTTGCCCTTTGATATTAAAATTTATGGTATCTATTGTTTAATAAACTTCATGACCAATGGTTTGTTTCCATTTTCTAATTCAATAAAATACAGCCCTGCCTCTAAACCATTAACCTCAATTTCTTTAGTAGTTTTTCCCGACTTTACAATTTGACCAAACATATTTCTTACCCTGTAAGAAATCAATTTTGTATTTAAGAATTTGACATTTAAAATATCCCCTTCAACAGGGTTAGGGTATATTATTACGTTGTTGCTTAGTTCACTTTTATTAGAAGAAGCAACCCGAGCTGCTGATGTAGTACCTATCCCTTTAATAATGACTTGGTCAATATAGATTTGATCATTCTTTTTAGTAGCATTGCATTGTATTCTAAACTGGCCATTAGAAACCAAATTATATTGAGATTGATTTAGAATTACGGTTTTAGTATTAAATGTTCCATCACTAAAATCTATGCCAACTGTCCATGTTTTTATGGTAGTCCAAGAAGATCCATTATAATATCTCAACCAAAAATCATCACTGCCATTCATCCCGCCACTATAAAAACAGAATGTAAATTCAATTTCATTATATGGCGATAAATTGAATGTTGGCGAAGTCATAGAAGAAGGTAACCCAGATCCATCCCGTAATCTTATAGAACCAACACCTTCACATGAGTTTGAGCCTGTATAATAAAAGGAATCATTACCTCCACTAGTCCATCCATCCCAACCAGTTTCAAAATACCCTTGATGAATGGTGACATC
>JAHEMV010000491.1 GCA_024643455.1 Cytophagales bacterium | reverse complement strand
CCTTATTCTTTCCTGAATTCCTTTGGAGAAATACCGACTTTACGTTTAAAGTATTTTCCAAAAAACGATTGAGATGGAAAATTCAAATGATCACTGATCTGCTGCACATTCATATTAGTGGACTTCAATAATGCTTTGGCTTCCAAAACTACATAATCGTCAATCCAATTATTCGCTGATTTACCACTATTATCCTTTATCACCTTAGACAGGTATTTTGGAGTAAGATTTAATTTGTCGGCATAAAACCCTACTTCGCGCTGCATTTTAAAATTGGTATTGACCAATTCAATAAAATCTTCAACAAGTACTTCATGCTTGGTCCTTTTATTATCATTTGGAATTTTATGAAACTGGTAGCTGGTACCATAAAACATAGCCTGTGTTAAATGTTTTATGGTCTCAAGTCGATACGGATTATCTTTTTTTTCAATCTCCTTTTGTAACAATGAATAATATTCATTGAGCGAATCCAATCCTTCTCTATTTAATGGAATATAAGGATCATTAAAGACCGAAAGAAATAAAGGGAACCTTTCCTGAGGCCCCGAAAGTAAACTGGCCAGAAAATTATTTGACATAAGAAGAAATTGAGCTTCAATGTCTTTGTCAATCTTTTTAAACTGGACAATCTGATCCGAAATTACTACAATAAGTGCTGGGTCCTGAACGTCATATTCTTTTAAATTGACATTGACTTTCAAGCCTCCTTTCATGCAAACTATGGCGATGGTAAGATCTAACTTTACAGGATAATTGATATTAGAAAAGAAGTTAGGGTCTTTCAGTAGAATAATTTCCTCACCAACTGAATAAGCATTGTTTTTTTTTATTTCAGTACGCCAGTTAAAAAAAGTACTCAGAGATTCCATTAATCAAAAGTAGTACTATAAGTCGAAATATTTATATTAATTCGACCTATTGGCCAATATTGTATCCATTTAGACCTTTAAACAAGTCATGAACAGATATATCTTTGCATAGTCAATGATTTATTGACGGGATTTTGAAATAATTAATCAATTAAAAAATTAATACTATGAAAAATGTAAGTCGAGTTATAATTGTTATCTTATTCTTTGTGATTACTCTTCAGGTACAGGCACAGGATTCGACAAAAGATTATTTTATGGGTAAGTGGGATGTTACCGTGAATGGCCCGAATGGTGAAATGAAAATGGTAGTGGGATTTGAAGAGGAGAATAATGAAATAATAGGTTCAATCAAAGATGAGGAGGGGAAGGAGCTCTATAAAGTAAATAGCACCACATTTGGTAATGAATCAACAACCGTTAATTTCAACGGTAGTCAGGGGCCGGTTGATCTTTATTTGAAAAAAAAGGATGAGAACCATCTGACTGGAGACATCATGAGCATGTTCAGTGCCTCCGGTGAAAGAATAAAATAATCTTTTTAGATAAATAAATAAACCCCATCATATGGACGCTTTCAAAATAGCTGTGATTTCGATCATCATATTTCCGGTTTCGCTTTTCCACATTCAATGCCGGGCTGACAGTAAAAAAACTATCAATAATCATGATGAACTGTTTAATCATGATTGGAAATTTAGCAGAGACTCCATCCCGGGTGCTGAACAACCTGAATTCGATGATGACAATTGGATGTCAGTGGATTTACCGCATGATTATAGTATTATGGACCTGCCTGACCGGCAGGCAGGCCTCACCGACGAAGATACCGATGAGCAAATCGGACCTTTCTCCAAAAAATCACCCGGTAATGGAAATTCCACCGGACATGCCATAGGAGGAACAGGTTGGTATCGCAAAAGTTTTATACTTGAGAAAGAGGATCAAGGCAAAACTACAATTTTGAAGTTTGATGGAATTTATATGGAATCAGAAGTTTGGGTAAATGGTCAAAAGGTCGGTGAAAACAAAAACGGATACACGCCTTTCTGGTTCGATATCACCTCTTACCTTAATGAGGTTGGCATACCCAATTTAATTGCTGTAAAAGTAGATAATTATGGGAGAAATTCACGCTGGTATAGTGGATCTGGGATATATCGAAATGTTCACTTGTCCATTGTTGATCCTGTTCATGTTGCACCATGGGGAGTTTATGTTACTACTCCCGATGTCAGTCCTGACGCTGCTATGGTGAATGTACGGGTGTCGATTCAGAACGACACAGAGAATAATATAGATGCTAAGGTTTCGATCAGTATGAAAGATTCGGCCGGACAATTGGCGGGAAGCATTACTAAAAACATAAAGCTTTCCGGTGAGAGCAGTCAAATTATAGAAGGCCAAATTGTTATCAAAAACCCGGACCTGTGGACATTGGAAAATCCAACCCTATATACTGCAGAAGTCATCCTTGAATCCGGAAAAAAAGTAAAGGATAATTACCGACAAAAATTTGGTATTCGTACCATTGAAATTTCTGCTGAGAAAGGATTTGTATTGAATGGGAAAACCATATTGCTGAAAGGTGGTTGCCTGCACCATGACAATGGTTTGCTGGGCGCAGCAGCATTTGAACGAGCAGAGATTCGAAAAGTGGAATTGATGAAAACCAATGGGTACAACGCCATTCGATGTGCACACAATCCGCCTTCAGAAATTTTTCTTGAGGCCTGTGATAGACTGGGCATTTTAGTGATTAATGAGTTTACAGATATGTGGGAAACCTATAAAAATCCACAGGATTATTCCCTGTTTTTCAAAGATCATTGGAAAAATGATCTGACCAATATGATCCTTCGCGACAGGAACCATCCGAGCATCATCATGTGGAGCATTGGAAATGAAATCCTGAAAAATTCTGTAGAGGATGCCATAAGGATCGGAAGCCAGCTGTCAGAACATGTAAGATCCATGGATGACACAAGGTTTGTGACCGAAGCTGTTTCTTCACTATTTACACCCGGTGGTTGGGAAAATACCGGGCCAATCTTTGCGCTGCACGATGCCACGGGATACAATTACATACCTGGCAAATATGAATCAGATCATAAAGATTTTCCGGATCGCATTATGTACAGCTCTGAATCTTTCCCACTCAATGCCTACGATTATTGGAAGGCTGCGGAAGAAAACCCTTATGTCATTGGAGACTTTGTCTGGACTGCCATGGATTATATAGGGGAGGTTGCCATTGCAAATTCCACTTATGTTCCTGAAAAGGATAAAGTAATTTTCAAATTGCCTGAGAAGTTGGCACTCCCTCCTGGTTTTAGCATCTGGGATTATATGCAACGCATGCCTTCCAGTTGGCCAAATTATATCTCCTGGTGTGGTGATATGGACATTACGGGTCAAAAGAAACCACAAAGCTTCTACCGGGATGTGTTATGGGACAACAGCCCAATCGAGATCAACGTGCACGAATACATCCCTGAAGGAATGGCAGAAAATGTAAGCGGCTGGGGATGGCCAAAGGAACTTCCACAATGGTACTGGCCTGGAAATGAAGGAAAATCGTTAGAAGTACGAGTATTCACAAAATCCCCAGAAGTAAAACTTTTCTTAAACGGTACTTTGATTGGTAAAAAACTATTGACTACTGAGGATAAGTATGTGGCCTCATTTACGCTACCTTATCAATCTGGAGAGTTGAAAGCAGTTGCGCTGGAAAATGGAAAGGAAGTATCAAGCAAGGTTCTGGTAACTCCTGGTAAACCTGCAATTATTCGATTAAGCGCAGAACGAAAGGAAATAAATGCTGATCGAAGTGATCTGGCTTATGTAAACATTGAAGTAGTAGATCAAAATGGAAGGCTGATCCCACAGGATACTTTTCAGCTTTCACTTAGTGTTTCTGGCGATGGCGAGTTGATAGCCTCAGGCAATGCCAGCCCTAATGATATGGAAAGTGTTAATAATTCTGTGATCAAGACCTACCAGGGGAAGGCGCAGGCAATCATTCGACCAAACGAAAAGGCGAGAGTAATTAGGTTTAAAGTTGCTGCAGAAGGGTTGCTTCCTGGGGAAATTACTATTATGGTATCAGCTGTAAGCATTTCGGAATGAGAGTAGAAAATAAGGTAATTGTAGTGACCGGCGCAGGTAGTGGTATTGGAAGGGAACTCTGTTTGCTACTTCTCCAAAAACAAGCCA
>JAHEMV010000490.1 GCA_024643455.1 Cytophagales bacterium | reverse complement strand
TTGGAGAGCCAAATCGGAATTGGCATATCGACAACTTTACCTCTCACGGAATTGGTTCTATATATTTTCCCAAAACAGGAGTGTATGAAATATCCATGGAAATTGAAGCAAAAAAAGATAATGCTATCAAGTTTCAATGGTTGTGGGTGGAAAGAAAGTAGCCTCGGTTTATTTTGCCTCAGCGTTATCCGCAGGAAACGCTGAGGGGGATTATAAAAAAATTGATTTTTGCATTGCAAATACATAATTGTTATGCGTCATTGTATACGCGACACTCAAACTCAGAAATTTTGAATAAGAATTAAAAAACCAATTTAAAAAATATAATTATGGCACAAATCAATCCTCACATTAACTTCAACGGAAATGCCGAAGAGGCTTTTACCTTTTACAAATCAGTATTTGGTGGAGAATTCACAAAAATTATGCGTTTCAAAGACCTATCAAGCCCTGAATTTCCAGTTGCAGAAAATGAAGCAAATAAAATAATGCACATTGCATTGCCCATAGGTAAAACCATTTTAATGGCAAACGATGTTCCAGAAATATTGGGGCGAACAAACGAAAATGAGAACAGAAGTAAAATTGTAATTAGTGCAGAAAGTAAAGAAGAAGCAGACAAATTATTTAACGGACTTTCAGCAGGAGGACAAATTGAAATGCCTATTTCTGACAGCCCTTGGGGTTCATATTTTGGTATGTTTAGAGACAAATATGGAATTGAATGGATGGTAGATTTTGACCCAAATTATAAAGGACAAATTTAGTCGAAGAAAATCAACGAACACCTAGCAAAAAGTTTATGCCAGCAGCGGGTTTCCCTCCTCAGAGTTATCTGAAAGAAACTCTGAGTACAACCTGGATTTTAAATAAATCCCAAAGATTTGATAAATTGAAAAATGTCCACTCATGTACATCATCAGGAAAAGCACTGTTTCTACTTTGTCACCTTCACGTGTTATCAATGGCTTCCCTTGCTTGAGAAAAGTGAAATTTATGACTTTTTACCTGCCTGGATATGTGAAATAAAAAAAAGAGGCGTATTAATTTGTGGATATGTTTTTATGCCAAATCATATCCATTTGCTCGTCTTCGTCCAGGAAAATTCAAAGGGACTGAATCATATAATCGGTGAGGCAAAACGTTTTCTAGCCTATGAAATCGTTTCCAGATTAAAGAGTAAAAATGAACTTAAATTATTGTATAAACTTGTACAGGGTGTACAGGAGAAAGAACGCGGGAAAGGCAAAAAACATCAGGTTTTTCGTTTATCCTTTGATGCCAAAGAAGTGAAAGGAAAGGATGAGATTGATCGGATTTTGGATTATATGCACCACAATCCTGTTAGTGGGAAATGGCATTTAGTTGATGATTTTACCGATTTCGAATATTCCAGCGCACGATATTATGAATTAGGAGAGCCTAGGGATATAACAATTTCTCACTACCTTGATACTCCGCGTTTCTCAGAGTTTCCTACGGATAACTCTGAGGGAGAATAATAAACTCAAACGTTACATGCAATATGAAACAAACTATACTAATATTAATTACTATTTTGACTTTGAGCAATGTCAAGGCTCAAAAATTCGACATTAATGACTTTAACAAAAAAATGGAGATTTCGGAATGGCTTTTTACTTACGATTTAGTTGCTTGGTATTCGACAGACTACGTTGTGGTGCATTAAAAAAACGCAGATACATAAAAATATATGACATTTACAAAAGAGATTAAAATCGCAAAATACTTATGTCTTTTTCCTGGGTTATTCTTAATTATTTCTGGAATACTGATACTTCTTTTGCCCAATTTAGCAAGTGTGCTATTTGACATTAACGATATTGATAAACTTCAAGAACCAATATCACTTGCTATGGGAATAAGGCAATTGGCTATTGGACTAATGATAACTGTGCTTGCACTTACAAATCAAATTAAGGCTTTGGCGTATATTATGCTTATTGGTGCAATTGTACCTATTGCAGACTTTTTTATTTTTAGTTCTTTAATTGGTTGGTCTTCTGCACTCCGACACGCTGCGCCTTTACCAATGATTATTGGATTAGGTATTTATCTCCGCAATAAAATTCGTCAAACCTCTTAATCTAACCAGATGATAAAAATCATTAATAACAAGAATATTAAACTCTTCTTGAGATTGGCTATTTCATTCGGATTTTTATCTGCTGTCGCTGACAGATTTGGAATATGGAGTAAAGAAGTTTCAGTTTGGGGGAACTGGGACAATTTTTTGGACTATACCCAATTAATAAACCCTTGGTTTCCGAATTCTGTAATTCCGGCAATCGGAATTGTTGCGACAACGGCTGAAGTATTTTTTGCCTTTTGTTTAATTCTTGGCTATAAGACGGAACTGTTCGCCAAATTGAGTGGCTTTTTATTGCTCCTATTTGCTCTATCAATGACATTTTCGACAGGAGTAAAAGGAGCGTTTGACTTTTCTGTGTTTACTGCTTCTGCTGGAGCCTTTGCTTTAAGCCTTATGAAAGATAAACATTTTGAATTGGACAATCTGATTTTTAAATCGAAGCGAAATAACTAAAAACGCACCACAACAAAGGTTCCTCTCCTCAGAGTTATCTGAATGAAATTCTGAGTGCAACCTGGATTTTAAATAAATCCCAAGATTTGATAAATTGAATCAAAAAAAGAAAATGCCATCAAGTTTCAATGGTTGTGGATAGAGTAGAAATACACTATTTTTCCATCAAAAATGAAGAGCCTGATTTTAGAATTAAATAAGAATTAAAATTTCACAAGATGAAAAATAAATTTACTCTTTTTGCAGTGGCCTTACTTTGGTTTTCCTGTGCAACAAAAAAGGAAGATAATACTGGACTTACGGCAATTACCAAGTGGCAGGGAGATAAGCAATCGGCAATATCAATTACTTATGATGATGGCACGATCAACCAATTCACCGTAGCCCGACCGATTATGAATAAACTTGGTTTGCCAGGCACTTTTTACGTGATTACCGGAAAAGTGAAAGGCTCAGAAAAGGGCAGGTTTATCGGAAGGCCAAAGGATGATATTATTAAAGAGACCGCATCGATAAAAACCAATGCAGATAATTTTTTTGAACGAGCTTCCTTAATTGGTTTCACGGGTATGAAAGGCGCCGTTGAATATCATTCAGAAGCAGGCTCGCTTTTTGAATCCGGAAAGATTACAGAAGCATATCAATTAATAGACGATGCATTTAAGCAAGTACGAGCCTCTAATTTAAAGTCAATGGACGGAGACCTTTCTCATGATAATACAGTCGATACAACGACCTGGGAAGATTACAAAGCGTATGCTGCCGAAGGTCATGAAATAGCCAGCCATACCGTTACGCATCCTCGTTTAGCCGTATTGGATGAGGTCAATTTATTATATGAGTTGGAACAAAGTAAGGCAGACATTAAAAATTTTTTAGGTGAGAAATATACCTTTTCTGCTGAATGCCCTTATGGTACGGAGGACGAGCGCGTTATGGAATATGCATATAAAATATATCCTGCTCTTCGAAACCGAATGCCTGAACCGTATCTCGATGAGCTAAACAGATCCAGTGAAAGACAACCTGGTCAATCAGAAAAAGAATATGTCCAATGGCAAAGGGGCCCGCTTCATAATATCAACATGGAAGGTATGAAATCATGGGTGGATACATGTATGGCACATGATAATATATGGCTGGTACTTGTATTTCATGGAATTGACGGAATTGGTTGGGAACCCAGAACGGGAGCAGAGCTGGAAGAATATTTTAGCTATATAAAAGAAAAAGAGGATAATTTGTGGGTAGCGACTTTTGGTGATGTCACAAAGTATATAAGGGAAAGGAAAAATGCTATTATCAATAGCGCAAAAGAAGGTCAAAAGATCGTAATCAATATTTCAAATGATCTTGATACGAAAGTATATGATGTCCCGATAACCTTGAAGACGTATGTGCCTTCCTCCTGGAAAACCACTGCGCTTATTAATAAAAACAGGCAAGAAGACGAGCTCAATATCAATGTTCAGCAAGATGAGCTTGGGTCTTATGTGATTTATACTGTTTTGCCAGATGCGGGGGAAT
>JAHEMV010000489.1 GCA_024643455.1 Cytophagales bacterium | reverse complement strand
TGGTGGCTTATCAGCCCAATAAATTAAATTATGAATCCTCCTCTTCCGAAAACTCCCTGGCAGTATTTTCTGAAATATATTATCCGAAAGGATGGAAAGCATTTGTTGATGGAAAAGAAACACAAATCATTCGTGTTGATTATTTATTGAGGGCTTTGCAATTGCCAGCCGGTGAACACAAAATTGAGTTCAGATTTGAACCAAATGCTTATTTTATCGGAAATAAAGTCATGATGATTTCTTCGATTATTTTAGTGTTGACGATAGTCTTTGGAATATTCAGGCTTTGGAAGCAATCATCCAACGAACAAGCGCAGGCAGCCTGATATGAAAAAGGTGCTGGTCATCACATATTATTGGCCACCAAGTGGTGGTGGTGGGGTACAGCGATGGCTTAAGTTCACAAAATATTTACCGGAATTTGGGTGGGAGCCCATCGTACTCACTCCTTCCAATCCAAGCGTACTGGAACAGGATCCTTCTTTGCAAAAGGAAATTTCCAACTCCGTTAATATTATAAAAATCCCAATCTGGGAGCCCTATTCTGTTGCATCGAGATTGTTTAATGTACAGGCAATACCAAAGCAGGGAATCGTAAGCACTTCAAAAAGCAATAAATTTTCCATGTTGACATGGATTCGAGGAAATTTATTAATTCCTGACGCGCGGATTTTTTGGAGAAAAAGCGCTCGAAAAAAAGCAATGGAACTAATTGAAAAGGAAGGCATTGATTTGGTGGTTACTACGGGTCCTCCACATAGTCTTCATTTGATTGGTCTTGATTTGAAAAGGAAATGTGCAATTAAATGGATTTCAGATTTTCGTGACCCTTGGTCGGAATGGGATATTTTGGATCAAATGAAACTTACCAAAATAACACGAGGGGCACATCAAAAACTGGAACGAAAAGTGATAGAATCGGCAGATGGCACGATCACGGTAAGCCATGCCTGGGCTGATGAATTCTCAAAAAAATATCAAAAATCCATAAAGGTAATTACCAATGGATTTGAAAAAGGAGATATAGCTCCGTTCGATAAAACAAAACCAGAAAAATTCCGAATAAGTCATTTTGGGTTGATCAATGAATATCGAAATGTTGCTGTATTATGGGATGCTCTTGTGCAGATGTGTAATGAAAATCAAGAATTTAATAAGGACCTGAAACTATTTTTAGCAGGGAATATAGAACAATCGATATTGGATGGGCTCTTAAAAAGTGAACTAGCAGATAAAATAGAAATTGCCGGATATTTGCCACATAATGCTTTGTCAGAAGCGTATCGTAAAACAGCTGTTTTTTTACTATTATCAAACAATTCTAAAAATGCTAAAGGGCATATTCCAGGAAAAATTTTCGAATACCTATATTTTGGCAGAGTTGTTTTAGCTTTTTGTGACCCGGATGGAGATGTTGCACATATTATCAATTCCTCAAACTCTGGAATTGTATTAGGCAATAACGATCGCGGCAAAATTAAAGAAGTGATAGAGGGCTTATACAATAATTTCAAACGAGGTACGATTTCGACCGAACAAAAGGATGTATCAAAATATGATAGACGCAATCTAGGCCGGGAGCTTGCTGCGTATTTTGATCAGATAACAGAAAATATTTAATTTTTTATCACGATAATCTTAAAGCGGATTAATTTAATTTTGCTTCTTCGAAAAGAAACACATATGATATCAAAAAAAATAAATAAGTGGTTGACGCACATTTTAGCCTTGCTAAATAAGAAGAGAACAATTGAAAAAATAAGAAAAAACAGCAATGGACAAGCAGTAAAGATTGCTGAAGTTTACGAACAGCTGGTTAGTGGAAGTGTTTCTTTGGAAGAGCAAACAGTTCTACAAAAAATAAACGAACTGCGCATTGCACTCTGTGCAAGTGATGAAATGATGCATTTTAAAAAAATTTGGGAGCCAGAAGACTCAGATCAATACAACAAAGATGCCTCGATAGCAGTAAAAAATATGGCGAGAACAGCGGCAATACCACCAAAATGGGGTGAGTTTCACTTCAGACTTTTACGAACTGTCAAGCCTGAAAATTGTCTGGAGTTAGGGACAAATCTGGGAATTTCTGCATCCTATTTATGTTCCGCTTTACAATTAAACCAAAAAGGAACACTGGTGACTCTGGAAGGGATCCCAAATTTCGCTGAAGTAGCAGAACGTGGGTTAACAAGGTTGGGATTGTCAAATATGGAAATCATTACCGGATTGTTCAGTGATACGTTGGAGGGGGTTTTAAATAAATATAAGAAGTTTGATTATGTGTTTATTGATGGCCATCATCAGAAAAAACCTACGCTTGATTATTTTGAAGTAATAAAGCCATATCTCGCTGAAAATGCAGTAGTCATTTTTGATGATATTTATTGGTCTGAAGGAATGCAGGAAGCATGGCAGGAAGTGATAAAACAGGAAAACATTCAGTCAGCATTTGATTTTTATAAATTGGGAATCATAATTTATAATGCCAAAATCACTAAATCAGCAGAGCAGTATCGACTTGCATGGTCTTTTTAAGCTATGGTGTTCTTTTCGTTAAAATTGAATAATTAACCATGATGCGACATATTCTCATTTTAAGAGAATTAACAAATGCAGAAATAGAAAATGTGCATTCTTTGGCAAAAGAAAAGGATACACTGGTCATTTCAAATGCTGAATTGCAAAATAATTTTGATTTTGCGAAGCCATTAAATCCATTAACAGAAGAAGAGAAGAAAACGATTAATTATCAGACGCTTTCTGAGGTTCTGGATTTTGGCGATACCATTGTTGATGGTAAACCGATAACAGAACATTTGAATTATAAAGGTGCAGGGCTTTGGTATTATCATAAATTCAGGATTTATTTCAGCGTCCGAAACCAAAATTATGCGACTGCGGAAATTGATAAAAATTTGATTGGCGCTTCATCTGCAATTTTATATTTACCTCACCGTGCTGTAGATGCGCAACATTATGCGCAGAGTCCATTCAAAATCGTTTTACCAGAGCCTTCCAAAAAAGAATCTATTGCATTGGGTTCCATAGTAGCCTATGGATTTACAGCAGTTTTGCGTTGGCTGATTTCTGTTTTAACGCCGCTTTATTGCTTAAAAAAGAAAAAGGTGCTGTGTATTGATACTACTGATCAATACCGTGACATTTTAAGTCTGGAAGGGACTGGAAAAATATTTGAAAATGCATACCTGGGTTATTTATACCAGAAAAAGGGGGATCAAATAGGATTTATTGATCAACTCCTGGTTCCAAAATTTAAAGGTTCTGATCGATTTAGATTTAATAAAAAAGTGCTTAAAAACCATAACCATAGATGCCGGATAAATGGGGAACGAATCATGGTTAGCGCATTAGGATCTGTTGGGATTATCAAAGAGTTAATGGAGGTAAGGCGAGAGCTTCAAGCCCTGTATGCTCATCTTAGAAATCAACTTCAATCAACGCCAAAACTGCTCAACTATCTTGACGAGTTTTACAAATTAAATTCAACGACCTTATTTTACGTTTTTAAATTTTTGGCCTATGCTAAATTTTTCAATAAGCATAAGTTTGAAAAAATTATTACCACAGATGAAAACAGCCCGAATTTCAAAATAATTCTTGATGCCGCTAAAAAGAATGGGATGTTTACAATTGGGTATCAGCATGGAAGTATTCATGAATTGCATCCTGCATATGTCTATTCAGTGACCGATATGAAGCGCCCGCCTGTGCCAGATATTACGATTACATGGGGTGAGAAATGGACACAGCTTTTAAGAGTTAAGGGAAATTATGATGTGAAAAAGGTGATCAGTGCAGGGCAAATCCGAACAGATGTCATAAAATATATCAAAAAAAACCAGGAGCTTAGCAAAGCTTCAATTATTCCCGGATTGGGGTCAAGAAGTATCGTTTTATTTGCTACTCAACCGCAGCGTGATCCGGTCTTGAGATACAAAGCTGCAGAAGATGTTGTGCTGGCTTGCAAAAATATGGAACATATTCATTTAGTGTTTAAACTGCATCCTCGTGAAAATGATCCAGAATTTTATAATCGTATTGCTCAAAAGCACAATTTGACAAATTATACCATATCT
>JAHEMV010000488.1 GCA_024643455.1 Cytophagales bacterium | reverse complement strand
AATTCAAAGTCGGAGCCGATACCAAATTGGATGAGTTCACCAAACCTGTAGATTTCCAGTGACAGGAGGTCTTTGATTTTGAAATCATTGTGTCCCACAGTTTCCAGAATAAAAAAACGCGTAGTATCACCGTGATTTACGATGCAATAGTTTTTGCCTACCCGCATTGTATCGATGGACATGGTTTTCCTTTCTTTCTTCATCATGGATTTTTTCTATTCAGATGCAAGTATAAGATTTTAAATTACAGTAATTGAGATGAAGGTCAAAAACAAACTAAAGATCCTTTGTGGAATGGAAACAGCATGAAATCTTCAAAAAAAATTAGGCAGTAAAACAAATCCCCGTTGCCGGGGATTGATTAAAATTTTATGTTAAACTATCTTTGATCGTTTATAGTCTACTCCTCATATTAGTAAACTAAATTTATTTGCAGTCAATATTCAATCCAACTTAAAAGTTACGGGCAAAGTCATTCGGGCATTCACCGGCTTGCCATTTTGAATAGCAGGATCAAACTGGTTCAGCTGTTTAATGACATCAACCACTTCCTTTTCTAATAGTGCAATTGTTTTACTATCTACAGAAGCGTTACCTTCCGAATTAGCGTAGCCAACAACAACAATTTCATTTAATAAAACATATTTTTTTTCTTCGGCTTTTATGTCTTCTATCTTTCCTTTCTTGTTGACTGTAAAGGAGACAAAGACCTTCCCTTGACTGCTATTTTTGCGGGCTTCCTGTGGATATTTTATTTTTTGCTGTATGGTCTTATAAAATGCATCCATGCCTTCCTGGTAGTTGGGCAAATGTTCCAACTGATTTTTAAGGTTTTCATTTTCGTCAGCTTGCGTTTTCATATGAATGTTGAGTACACCATTTTTACCCTTTTCGCCATATTTTTCAATAGCCATTTTATCTTTAGTTACCTCGATGCTTTTGATACTTTCAGGATCGATTTTTCCCATTTCTTCCATGGTAATTTCTACACCATCTTTATAAATTATTGGCGGGTTTTCTGTATCTATTCCAGATTTTTCAGTTTCTCTGATTTTTATTTCTTTATTGTTATCGGGCACTGTATCATTTTTATTTAATAGCGAAATATCAAAACCAATTTTTGCTCCCGTCCCGGTATTTAAAGAATTACCAGATGGATATCCAACCACATTTTTCTGATTGTACAGGTTTGATGTAGGAGTGTAAGAATCCTTTAACTTGATTTCAACTACACCATTTTTGCCCTTTTCTCCATATTTGGATTTCGTATAGGTATCTTTCAATACTGAAATGCTTTCGATTGATTCAGGGTCGATTGCCTCAAATTCTGATTTACTTATCTCTTTACTGTCAACAATGAAAAGTGGAGATTTGCCATCTTTGGAATTGATTTTAAACGTTTCGTTTTGCAGCGTATCACGAGTGGTAATGCTGCTTTGACTTTGTTTGCTAGTCAAAGTGAATTCGCTTTTGGGAAGATTCTTTGAAGCGGATAATGTTTGATTTTCTCCTGTTGACTCTGCGATTATTTCAACAGAGCTTTTTTGCGTTTCAAAAGCTTGCTCTTCTTCTTTCACAGTTATTTCATTTGTTGACTCACTTAAAAGAGGAAGTATGTCAACTACTTCCTGTTTCAAATCCAGGTTTTCGATTTTTATGGAAAAGGACATGAGCATGGTGCCGATTAAAGGTAGCAGAAGCAAAAATTTCCATGCTTTTATTTTTTGAGTGTTTGGTAGATTTAGCATGATGATTCTATTTTTTAGGTTTGATTTTGAAAATTCTGAGTGCAATGGTTTACTTCTTCCCTGATGGGCAAATTGTACAATGGCCATCTGGTATTCCTGCTTATCGTTCATTGAACGAACTACATTTTGATCTGCCAGATATTCAAGATTTTGTATTGCCTCATTGGCAAATAGCCATGCTACAGGATTAAACCATTGAAAGGATTTTAGTACTTCCATGCAAAAAACATCTAAAGAGTGATACTGATTGGTATGTGCCTGCTCATGTGCCAGGATATATTTCATGGCGTTGGAGTGAAAATGGGCCTGACTTAGAACGATTGTTTTAAAGAAAGAAAAGGACTGTATGTTAGCCTGGGTAAGCTTGATTTTATTGTCCTGAGGTTGAGGAGTTGCTTTTGTTACTATTTTATTCACATAATAAACACTAGCTACTAATCGCATGGCCATGATGACCAGGCCAATTACCCAGATCCATGAAAAGATCAATTCCGGCGTGATCTCACTTTGTTGGTCTGGCTGAGGAGAAAAGTAAATAATTTGTTGAGGAATAAAGTTCAAATAGTCGATAGGGATTTCGTTGCTTTTAATTGCAAAACGGATGTTCAAAAATGGAATTAAAAATGATAGACCGCTTGCAGAAATTAAATAAATCCGTCTGAAACTAAAATTTGTTTCCTTCCTTAACAATAACCAATAAAACAGATAAAATACGCTGATGCAGGCAGCCACTTCGAGTTGATAAATAAGCAGATCCTTCATGACTATTGTTTTTTAGATTTAATCAAATCGATCAATTCATCCAATTCATCATTACTCAATTTTTCCTCTTCGATAAAAAGGGAAACGGTTTGTTTGTAGGAATTATCAAAATATTCACGCACCACATCTTTGATGAATGTACTTCGATAATCCTGTTTTTTTATGATAGGGAAATACTGGTGAGTGTTACCGTAGGCTTTGTGCCCCACGATACCTTTTTCATCCAGCAAACGGACCAATGAGGAAATGGTGTTGTAATGTGGTTTGGGATCTGGGTATTGTTCGATGATGTCTTTTACAAATCCTTCTTTGATATCCCAAAGGATCTTCATGAGTTCTTCTTCTTTTCGCGTCAGTTTTTGCATGTCGTTAATACCGTTTTTGTATTTATGAAGTAAATGTAAAACGGAAAAAACAGTTATGCAACTATTATTTCAGTTTATTAACTGATTTATCAGTTAATATTTTTTTAATCTCTTCTATTTTTTTCTATGTTTTCTAAAATCTGCATCTTCTTTAAGTGGTCTAAAATCCACAATCACCTTTTATAAATAATAACAGTATCTATCTTACTAAATTCTTAAAAGCTGATCCAAAAATTAAATAATTGGTATTGCCACCAATCGTGCCCTCGTTTTGCCCCCACAGAAATGGCCAGTCGTCATAGTTTTCAAAGTGGTCGGGTTTTCTAAATAATATACCAGGAGCAACATTGCCAGGAATAAATGAGAAATCTGCCCTGTTATTACCATAAAAGACTGCCTTGGGACGAGTGGCGCCTACCGTTGCCACTAGTGAATAATTATGATACGGATGGCAGCCAAATAACCAGTTGGTGGTCTTGAAAGCATGATTGGCGTCGACAATGTCAGGGAAATATTTATTAGCAAAGCAAATGGTGGTACCAAAGCTCACGACTGTTCCACCTCCTGCCCAGTTACCAAGGCCAATGGGGACGCCATACGGATTATCCTTTTCAAGCTCGTCGATATACTCTTTGTAATTAACAACATACGGCCGGAGCTTTTCTTTGAAGGACGCATCCAAATGCGGTACGGCATGTAATGCAGTCAAAATGACGAAACTGACGTTTCGCTCAAGTGCAGGCCATAAAAGTTCCTGAAATTTATCGGCATATTGTTGCTCCCCGGTTGTGATGAACAACTGAAGATTGGTAGCCACATCTGCCGATCCACGGCCCCATCCACGGTCATTCTGCGGTTGATCGGCAAGTAATTCCGTGGCTTCTTTTAGCAGTCTTTTTGACTGTTGCAACGCTCTTGTCGAAAGATCGTTGTTATATCCCTTCAAAGCCCGGCTTGCTCCGGCAAACATTGCCGCTGCTCTGAGATCGAGGCCAGGATTGCGGCTTGTAAATGCCCACATATCATCCTTAACTCCGCTTGAGCGCCCGTCAGGGGCCACTTCGTATGGGCCAAGATTCGGATTATACTGAAGACCGTCCGTGATAGAAGCTGCGTCCCCAAGGTGATGGTAATTATCCAGAACAGAGTTAGAGAGCGTTTGTGCCATGTGGCCTATAATCTCTGCCTGAGCAACCAGGTTCATTGTTCCATGTTCGATAAACTGCAATAC
>JAHEMV010000054.1 GCA_024643455.1 Cytophagales bacterium | reverse complement strand
CGGTCTCGGCTATGAGTAGTTGCGCCTTTGCTCCTCTGAAGGGTGTTTAAGCACTAAATTTAGCAAATAAATCACAGACCTTCCTGCGGGTTTACCTACCGAAAGTATGAGGCAGACTTTCGCTATTTCTTATTTAATTCATTATCTACCTCAACAATTAATGTCTTTGCCTTCTCCTTTACATAGAACAGCAAAGCTAAATAGTCATGTATCTTGTCAAAAAAATAATTTAATTCAGCTATAAACTGCTTGTCCTTTAAGTCTTCTATCGTTTTATAAGGCTTATATTTTTTTTCGTAAGCCCTATTCCAATTTAATTGTGACTCAATGTTATTAATATTTTGATATCCTCTAGAATTATAATCTTCAATAATTGAATAATAGTTTTGTAATTGGATTATAAGCTCCTTATTTTTTATAATTTTTAAAGAACCATAGGACATAAATGATTCGTATGTGCCATTATTTGGTTTAAAAGGACGCCTTTTATTCATTAATTTATTATAGTCTAATACGTTACTAGAATCAGGTAAAGCAACTATATCTAAGTTGTGAAGGTTGTAAGTAGAATCTACCATATTAAAATAAGATAGGTGTTGTTGATAGATAGCGATTAATGTATCAGCGTTTTCAGAATCTAATTGCAATTCATTTTTAATACCATTTAAAAAGTCAATTTTGTCGTTTGAAAGCTTTCTAGCTTCATTCCAATTATTAAGCTGTAATGCAATCAAAATACCAATAACAACAAGGATAATTTCTCCGATTGCATAAATGAGATACTTACTGAATTTATTTTCAGTGAGCATCTGCTGGCGAATACGTCTAAAAAACTTTATCATAATCTAATTTAGCATATAGTTTGTCCGTCCCGAGTACTCGGGGTGAAGCACTACGGTTAGTATAAGAATAGCAGCCGACTGAATAGCACTTTCCTGTCAAGTTGCAAGAAAGTTCAAATGGGTTACAAACCTTGAATTTACAACTATATCGGCTATTATTTTTATACATTGTAAAACACATGTTTTTCATTTTACGATCGGCAAATCAATAAACGATGTAAAATTCTTTCCCCAAAATATCTTATAAACGGGTATGCCTTCCACTGGGACTCTGTCAAATGTATCCTTATCTGTTCCTGCAATTGCAATTCTGATGGAGTGTCCCTTTTTAACAAGCACAGATGTAGGCCATAACTTGAATGTAATTTCTTGAACTTCATTCACTGGCATCGGGGCAGCATCGGCCTCGTTAAATGTATGATAAGGTATCAGTTCCGACATGGGGTTTTCGGACAATTTTCGATGTTCCAAAAGTAGCCCCCCTTCTGTGATGTACCGACTTCTACCCTCAGGATCAACATCTTCAAGGTAGACAAATATGGCGGCTTCCTGATGTGTTGAAGACATTTGTAGCGAAATAAATGGCGTTCCTGTTATCTGAACATCTTCTTTCAAGGGTTCGGTTGTATAAGTTAACAACACCGAGTCGGCACTATTTCGATCGTCAAGGTTCAATATATCTTTACCCATTTGAGTTGTCCATCTATTATTTTTTCCGGTAGATGCAGAAAAGTCAACTCGATATTCATCGAAGCCATGAGATTCTTCCAGCGCGTTGGAATCCAAATTTTGATCGGATCTCAAAAAATATTTTACGCGTGTTTGTCCCTCCGGAGGCCAAATGTCAGATGTCTTGAAAACCTCTTCTCCAAAGTTGTAGTACTTTATCGTTGGCCAGTCATGAACCTCCTTGTTCTTACCTTTCAAGTAATGATCAAAAAAATCCAGTTGTAATTGAAGTTGCTCATCTTTTGAAGGAACAGCGGCAACTGCATTTTTAGAAACAATGAAGGGACTCGCATGTGATTTTCCACCATGAGAAGTCGGCATTAATACCACTTTCTGCGGATTTGAAAAATTAGTCAACCTTAACAAAGCACCTTCTGCTGTTCCCGCGTCCATCCAACTAGCTAGTACTAACATGGGGACTTGAGACTCAGAAATTTCTTTTTCCCAATGAACAGGGGAGCATTCTTTGTGTGTAAAATCCCCAAATTGTGAGTCCTTATATTTTGCTTTTCTTGCTTTTTCTAGAACATCAGGATTGTCTTTATGCTCTGCAATAGCCTCATTTGGGAATTCATCCGTGACACGTCTAACACTCATTTTTAAAATATCTGAATTGTTATTGTCCAACCATTTTACAACTTTACTCCATTCCTTAACGAAACTGGTAGCAACCATTCCGTATGGTCTTCCCGGGCTTTCATAAATATCAAAATCCGACCAACCAGGAATAACAGCTTTTACAGCATCATGCTTGGTTGCACACAATAACTCTGCAGTTGTCCCAGAGTAAGAAGTTCCGTATGCACCCACACTACCATCTGACCAGGGCTGGTTCACAACCCATTCAACGATATATTTGGCGTCTTGCACTTCAATAGGAGTATACTCCCCGGGGCGATGCCCGTAAGATGCTCCAGTCCCTCTTACATCAACTTTGACCAAGATGTAATCGTTGTTTAAAAATAGACTGTCTCTTTCTCTTAATGATGGGATGGGTCTACCAGTTTCTGGGTCCTCCACAGACCTCCAGTATCTTGTGAATTCCAGAAGAGCTGGCAATTTCCTGCCTTGATCCTCTTTAGGAAAATGTATATCAACAGCCAACTTTGTTCCGTTAAGAGCAGGCACATAATAGGATTCCGTGTTGACCACCTCAACTTTGGATTCAGAAGTTTGAGCGTATCCAAGTTGATGAGCTAAAAAAATTAGCACTAAAAAAAAGTATTTCATGTGATCTATTTTTTAGAAAACTTTAATTGTACATAACTGCTCTGCTATGAGTAGTTGCGTGGATTGCCGATCCATATTCAGTAAATATAAGAATTCTTTATTTTTTAATCTGGCGCTGTACCGCAGCACCGCTATGTGGGATAGCCAATGTTGTAGGTAGTTTTGTTATTTTCTCAATAGATCAAATTCATCTATAATTCCGCTTTCCTCAATTTCTTTTATTTCCTTGTCGGTAGGTGTCATTTGAGTTCCATCTTTGTTATAAAATTCCCAACCCGCATTTAAATATCCAACGTATATTTCGTCCCCACCTTCGCATGTTGTGTCAATATGCTTTTTGTCAATTTTATAGACTCCTTGTGCTTTTAGTTGACCATTCTCATGGAAATATTTCCATTCCCCAACTTTGTAGCTATAAGTAATGTCACAAGGCCCGGCAATGCAACAGTTCACATAAGTGCTATTTTTATATTCTCCTGTTTCTTTAAGTTTTCCATTATCATAGAACTCGGTCCAAAGCCCAATCCGAGCTGCTTTTGAAAAATCATTGGAATCAATGAGTCCGATACTTTTTATGAATCCGGTTTCGTAAAAGTCTATTTCTGTCCTTTTATCAATATGTTCCTTTTCTATCGGTATTGATTTACAACCAAATAGCAAGACTGTAATGAAGATGTACAATGGGACTTTCATAGTTCTATCAAAATTACCTACAACGGTCATGTATATGAAAAGTAGCGGATTTTAAAGCGCTTTCTTTTCGGTTTATAGCGGACCTTTATTCTCTGTTTTATATTTTGTTTTAATACGAAAATCGTTCTTTTTGATATACTTTGTTGCAAGCAGTTGCTTTTCGTCCGTTATTGTTAGTTATTTAATCAATTTTCTATCAAGGCTTTAGATTTCTGTCCCACCGCACTCATCAATGTAGATAAGCTGCTTCAGTTATCCAATGAAAACGTCTTTTCATCAACCTGAAGTTTTTCATAGAAAGGGGTTTTCGTTTGGCTGTGATGAAAACGGAATCGCTTCTGATCATTCCTTTTAGCTTGAGCGTGGTAGAATCCGGGAATTCAAATTTAAGGCTGCTTTCTATTTTCCGTGCAATGAGTATCGAATCCATTTTGGGATAAATATCGAGGCCTTGTTCATTATATATTTCTTGCATTTTGGTATATAATTCCTTTTGATCTTCCCACACTATCAATTCTTTATCACGAACAGACACATATAGATAGGCAATGCTATCGCCACTTAAACGCGCCGCCTCAAGCATTTTATCCCCAATAACAATTTGTTTCCACCTTGATGGATTATCAGTTGATAAAGTATCTTTGTTGGTAATAAATGTATCGACATCATATACACCGGCTATTTCAGACTTGGCCTTGCTTCTTTCTACAGAGCTTTTCTTATAACCTATATAGTCCATCACTGGGAAGACGGTGAAATAGCCTATCACTAAAACTTTCAACACCATTTTTGAGATGTTCATCCATCGTTTTTTAATTACAGGTGCTTTGATCACCGGAAGCGAAATGGCTTGACCTGTAAAGAAAAACTGCATCAATCTCTTGAGATCTTTTAGTAAGAGAAAAAAGGCCATCAGAAACAAAGCCGCAGGATACATTTTTGCATGAACATCATAGTTGAAGTTTACCGCCAAAACGTTGGCAAGAGCTCCCATTGTAAGCAAGGCACCAAAGGTGGTTGTTCTGCGGAACAGCAGGAGAAGAGCAGCACTTTCGGCGATCCCCATAAAAACATTGTACCCATAAGAATAGCCAAAAAAAGCCCAAGCCAAACTCATAGGTGACATATCTCCTAAAGGTTCGGTCAATGTATAATAACCAAGGTCCGGAAATTGTATTTTAAAGAATTTCTCCAATGCAAACATGAAAAGGGTAAACGCCAAATAGTAACGAACCATCACTGTTAGCCAATAATACAGCTTTTGGTAATTGGTTCTTTTCCTGTCTAATACACTCCAAATAATTGCACCCAATACACCCATTACTGCCATAATGAAATAAAGCAGATAAATATAAACTCTGTCGTTGTGCTGCCCGTCATAGGGTGATATGATGGTATATTGGATGTCAAAAAGCTGTTTCCCGGTCCAGGAAATCACGCTATCTAAAAATTCTGCGAGGTTTCCATTATAATAGAAATTGGACAAAATAGAATTAGTAGACCAGTCCAGTAAAACGATAAACAGGATAAAGAAAATAAAAGCAAAACGGAATCCAAATTTTTGGTAAAAATTCCAAGGCGAGAATTGTGAAAAATTTTCCATGTTCAGAAGCTTATATACTAATAAGTCATTGGTTACTTAAAATTTGTTCACTTCGCCTTAACCATCCACGGAACAGGCCAAATTGCTTGCAACGTGTTTGGCTATGGTTTCGTTGCGTGACACGAGCACGCAGTGCGAACCTGCCAAACGGCAGGCAGGCAGGCCTAAGCAATTTTCCGCCGTAAACCGAAGATAGCAAATTTGCGAGGACTTTCGTATGCAAGCCCGCACTCGCAATTAATTATAAACGTTGTTAGCAATAGTTTATCTAACTCATTATACCATAATTTATCAAGAAAATTAATTAACGAAAATGCCATTCTAATTGGCTAGCTTATTCTTTCTTCAAAGTACTTGCAGAATAAGGATTACTTAGAAGTTCTTTAAAAATTTCCCAGCGTTTTTCAGGATTACTATATGAACCACCCAGTAATTCAACATGCTTGGCAACTAAATCCTTTCCTAAATTATAATTAATCACATAACTACGGTTTGCTTCAATAAAACGGACACTTTGTTCTGCTTTTTCAGGTGTAAACAGGCTGTATTTTTCAATTTGTTTTATGGCATTATCACGAGATAGATCTCCATTTAGATATGCTCTTGCTGTCTCATTTCTTGCATAGTTTAACTTACTCATTAAGTCTTGAACTTCATAAAATAGCTTTGCTTTGCTTGTGTCTATATCTGCAAGTGGGAAAAGGTGTTCTTTTTCAAATTCTATTCTTTTATCACCTGGAAAAACAACATCAATACCATAATTTGCACTTCCTTCAGCAATAAGTGATGACGGAGAAAATAATGGATAGACAGAATATTCCATCCAACCTTTTGTGTTTACAAGATTTTGTTCTGTAAGCATCAAATAAATGTGATGCCCAGGATACCCTTCATGACTGGCTAAATCTACTGCTCTGTTTATATAAATTGGAAAGTCAGTATTGATTTGTATGAGACTTTGTGCATTTCCCTGATAATAATTATAGCCACTCCACACCTTATCTGTAACATATTCAAGAACAAAATTTTCATTTTCTGGCAAGTCAAAATAGTCTTTTGTAATCCTTCTAGATTCGTCTATTGCGACTCTAAAAACGGTATCAAGTTTTTCTTTCGGAATTACAAACTCAGACATAAAATTATTGTATCTAGTAGATAGTTCTCCATCGCCAGCCAATAGTTTATCCAAATCAACTAATAATTCATCAAAATGCGACGCCTCGAAATGTGGTGGTTCAGCATCATAAAGTAATTTAGCCTCTTCATCAAATGTATAGGTTTTGCCACCTATCATTTCGGTTTTTGCTCTAACAGCAATCAGTTGTTTTTTAAGCATATTTATGCGCGCAGTTTCCAGATTCGGTTCATCTGAAACAAGTAAAGCTTCACATTGCTTTATCAATGTCTCGGCTCGTAGTACAAAATTTTCTAGTGGTAATGTATCAGATTTTAGTTTGTTTGGTTTCCATTCTTCAGGTCCAAAATAGGCATCGACAAAGGCATTATCATATTGACCAATTTCTAAAACAAGCTTGACATATTCTTCGGCAATGATATCAATTGATGGTGGATTTAAATTTGGCTTACATGAAGTGATAATTAACACGAGAATGATAACAAGGTGTTTTTTCATAATTAACTTGGATTAGAATTCTAAAATACAGTTTTGCTCTTAAATATTAGTGCGAACGGTCCCGGCTATAATTTCGGCCTTCACCGAACGCCATGAAACATGAATTGTTTAAAGATAATAAGATTAAGTGGGATTGATTCAGTCCGAGGCTGAATTATAGCCTTTGTAACCACGGTATTTTTACGATCATAGACATAGTATTGGCCGATTAACCTATTTATACCCTCTTTAACGAACATAATTACAATCGTTTGGGAACCTGTTTTAAAAGACTACCTTCAGAGTTCAAGAAACACTTGGAACTAACTAATTTAAAATGAAAAAATTATGAAAAAAACCATTTTATCAATGTCTGTCGCACTTCTATTCCTCGCAGGATGTAGTAAAGAAAATGCAGACACTCAAATTGAAGAACAGTCGGCAGATCTTGTATGGGTTTATAACTTTGAAGGGAAATTATTGACAAAGGAAACTCCGCCACTAAATGGACTTCCGAGCGTCGCAGATGCTACCAATAATAGGGGTAATGGAAATAGCGCCCATACCCATGGTGACTTTCCGGGTGTAGTATTTTCAGGCACAGAAAACAATGGTGGTGCTCATGGTAGTGCTACAGCGAGTTTAGGGCCTTTTACTTTTACACTTGAAACCGAGTGTGTTATGGTAGAAGGAAATGAAGCTGTTTACGGTGGAACTATAACCGAACGAGATGGCCCGCCACCTCCACCGGGAGCTCCGTTCAATATTGGAGACCATGTTTACTTTAAAGTATTCGACAATGGGCAAGGAAACAACGCAGATCCTGATCAGTTTCATGGCCTCACAAAGTTCTCTGCTTCCTCGCTGTGTGGTGTTGCTACTCCTAGTGCTCCTGGCTTTTGGCCTCCAACTATTGTCATTCCTGGGGGTCCAACTCTTAACTTAATTAACGATGTGCCGGCACCCGGAAGTATTAAAGTAAATAACAATTAATCATCTTTTTTGTGTAGCAGCATTTGAATTGGCGTAACCGCTCTTGCGGGGCATAGTCACAAAAAAAATGTATAGTAAAGTGAAGTAGATGTCAGATAATGATGGCTGCTTCACTTTTTATTTTCAATAAATTGTGTGTATTAATATTTTGGCTAATCCTAGCTATGGAAAGGGCGGGATTTTGAAACCGCGTTCTTGTCCGCCTGCCGTAAATTTATTTTGTTGTAATGTCTTCATTATTAAGCAGTCAACCAGCATTTACTATAGCCGATGTTAGTTACAGTTCACGATATTTTTCTTTATAGAATCATAATCGACTTGTAGCTGGTGGCCCAGCTGATTAATAAATTCAAGTATAATCATCAACTCTTCCAACTTTCCTCCTTGAAGTGCATCTGCCGATTTATTTATTTCAGATTGAACTCTTCTTTGCAAATTATACACGCTTTCTAGTTCATAAAGACATTCATAATTAAATTCATTAGTAACATTTAATGTAGTAGTAGTCTTCCAAGCAATTTCTGTCAAAGTTGGAATTTCTAAATTTATGTGAGTTGTTCCTCTATAGTGGTATAAATCATCATTAAGAAGTATGGAGTCTCTAACGCTGAAGAAATTTGGATACTTATTTCTTAAGGATTGAAGATGGGCCGGATTGGTATTAATTCTTGAAGTATTTCCATCATATAAATTCTTAAAACTCTTATACGCATTTAAAACTCTATCGTTATTCCTTATTACAGAGTCAATTTCTAATTGATTGTTTTCAACTTCTTCCATAATCTTGCTGACAGCAATTTTTTTACTTTCATTTATTTTTTTTGAAGAATTCCAATCATTAAACCAAATGGCAAGATTAATACCTATAAAGAGTAGTAGTATTTCACCAATTATGTATTTAAAATTGAATCTTCCCTTTAGTTTTAAAAATCTCATGGGTTGTTAATTAAAATTGTAGCTAACGGCTAACGTGTTTATGTATAGTTAGTTGCTGTGAGCAATAAGATAGCAAAAAGGAACTGCATAAAGGAATTTCGGCAAAATTTCCGTGATAGTCTTTAACCACCATTAAGCAATTAATTATACACGTTGTTGAACTTTCGTTTTTTTAATTCCTTATCAATATAATCAATTGAAATTTTCATTTTGCTCATTGCGTCTTTATAAACTTCAATTCCTCTTTTTCTTTGTCTAATTATGTGGCTCAGAATATTTGTAAACTCCACATCTTTTTTGAGACTTTCAAAATCGCTAGGTCTTGCCAATCTCAGCGATTGGTTATGAAGTCTTTTTACTTTTTTAACTATATATGGTTCAACGACTACATTTCCCAATTGGTTTTCGCCAGCAGTATAATCCTCTATGAGTCTTTGTAAATCTACTTCGTATAATTTTATAAGATTATTCTTTAACTCCTCATTTTTAATTAAGTCCAATCCTTTATTTTGCAATGAATTATATGCAGTAGCCGTTATATAGGGACCTCTCCAAAAAGTCAAAATTCCAAAAACACTATCAAGTTCATTTGAATAAGGTAAATCATTAGCTATATAATGTTCTAATTTACCATATTGAACAATACCAGATGAATTGGAAATTGTGTCAGAATTAAAATCCATTAACATTGTCTCCAAATTCTTTTTAATATCTATCAAAAGGAATACTTCTTCCTTTTGACGTTTTCTATTTTCATTCCAGTTATTTATACTTAAAGCTATCAAAATTCCAACAACGACCAATATAATCTCCCCAATGGCATATTTAAAGTATTTACCTGTTTTATTTTTCTCCATATGGTCGTAGCGTATTTTTCTAAAGAATTTGATCATTGGTTTATTGGTTGGTCTTAATGAAGGCTAACGGCCCTAGCTATGGCAAGTGTGGGATTTCAGGGCACAAAACCGTCAACCCTGTACTAAAGTTAAATTCAAACTTTTTCGGGTGTCGATTGTATGTTTATATTGCTTGTAGCGATTAGATTTTTATTCATTATTTTAATTTTTACTTAGTTCTGTTAATTTCATTACCGTTTTCCAATTTCTTGTTGTTGCACCAATTTTCAATTGCTTTTCAAAAAAGTTATTGGTCAATTTTGATTCGTGATATTTTCCTGCACAAAGTATAAATATGTCTTTATCTTCAATTTTGAATTTGTCAGGTTCAAAGTTGAAAGTGAGTGTTTTTTCAATATTTTCTTTGCTCGGTATTTCTTTCAAAAAAGTCAAGTGCAGTTGCTTAATATCTGCATCTTTGTTAAAGAAAGGATTGTTGTTTATTGAATTTTCAAGTTCTTTTTCCGTTCTCACGATTACAGGAACATCAAATCCATATTTTTTAGTAATTGCTTTTTCAAGGTCGTTCTCCAATTCGGAATTTGGCTTGTCGGAATTGAAAATCAGATTTCCGCTTTGAATGTATGTTTTCACATCTTTCAGTCCCAATTTTTCACACATTGATCTTAGGTCTGCCATTAGAATTTTCCGTTTTCCTCCGACATTTATTCCTCTCAAAATTCCGATTTTTCTATTCATTTCGAGAGTTTTGTTTTAATTACCGCCAACGGTTTTGTGTAGGGCTCGTTGCCGAAAATCACCTATGATTTTCCGCCATAACCGAAAGATAGCAAATTGCAATGACATGAGCGAAGCGAACCTGCCTACCGGCAGGCAGGCTGGTGAAGCTCCTATTAGGAATTCAGCCGCAATGAGCTATAAACAATGTTATGCTATCGTTTTTTATTTCATACTAATTAATACATTTCCCGTTTTCTTTCCCGCAATTACATATTCATAAGCTTTGGAAATATCTTCAAGTGAATATTCTCTATCTATGATGGGATTGAATTTTCCTTTTTTCAAAAAATTGCTTATAAAAGGTATAGTTTTCTGTTTATGATAGGGTATTGGAAAGATGACTTTTCTATTAGAAATTGAAGTAAAAAGCGCATAAAAAATATTTTGAGAATAAGGCCCTAATTCTGAGGATATATAAATTCCTTTTTCTTTTAACAACGGTTTACACTTTCCAAATGTACTTTTGCCAACCGCATCAAATATAAAGTCATATTTATCCTTGTCTTTTGTAAAATCTTCTTTGGTGTAATCATAAATTTTATCCGCACCTAAAGATTTTATTAGCTCAATGTTTTCTGTATTACCAGTAGCTGTTATTTTGACATCATAATCTTTTACAAATTGCAGTAGAGCAGAACCGATTCCACCAGTCGCTCCATTTATAAGAACTCTTTGACCTGATTGGATATTTACTTTATGAATAAAAGTATAGGCATAATGTGCGCCTTCCAAACTTGCAGCTGCTTTTTTAAAATCTATATTTTCAGGAATATGAAAAAGATTTTCTTCTGTTGTTGTTATATACTCTGAGTGTGATTCAGAACCAGTATCATTAAAACCAAATACTTTATCACCGACTTTAAATGATTTTACAGTTTTTCCTTTTGAGATTATTTTTCCCGAAAAATCTGTTCCTAATATTATTTGTCTTGGCTTTATTAAACCCAATACAAATCTCATTATAAATGGCTTAGCTGTTAAATTCGCACAATCTGTTCTATTTACTGTTGTAGCATAAACCTTTATTAAAACTTCATCCTCCTTCGGGATTGGTTTATCAATAGATTCAATTTTTATCTGATTTGGAGAACAATATTTCCTGCGAATTGCAGCTTTCATTTTTGACATTAGTGATTTCGTTTCTTTTTAATGGAGCACAACGTGTTTGTGTATGATTAGTTACGGGAAATTCGGTTACAATTTTCCGATGTAGACACAAGTTAATTAATTCGGAGGGATTTCCGATGAGGAAATTCAGAAGTAATTAATTATACACGTTGTTGGTTGCTGGCGAAATAATCAAATAGCTACTTATTAGTTTAATCCTTAAAATCTATTTTTCCGCTGTGCATTGATTCAATTTGCGGTAGCATTTTGTAGACCAGATTTTCTCCCTCAAGGACAAGTTCAGCCCGATTTCCTCCTCTATTTTCATTTTGAGCATCATTCCTAGTTTGGTAGAATACTGCTACCACATAAAATAAGTATTCTTCATTAGGTTCTAGTGTTTTTTGAATTATTGTTGAATCCTCAAGAGAATCAAAATCAGTCAATCCATAATTGAATAAGCTTTGTTTCTCAAGTGTCATCTCATCAGATGACAGAAATAACTTGACAAAGGTGTTGGGAGAATCAGGAATACCGATTTCATCAGCAGGAAAATTAACTGTCAATTCAAATGGTTTTTTAGTTTGATTAATTACTCGACTAAAGAACACAAGACAGCTGTAATTAAAATACCTTTTTTTAGATCCTTCATATAAACCTCCTTTTGGAAAACTATTCTGAAGGATTATGCCGTTGTAATTCGACTCACTATACCATTTGGTTTCAGAATTTTGTGCTTCGGCATTTGAGTAAATCAATAAAAAGAATATTAAGGATAGAGTAAATCTCATAATTTTTTAATGTAAGTAACTTTCCGTGAGCTTGCTACCAAAGGGTTTGTAAATGAAAAGTAGCGGATTTTACAAACTAACTTTTCGGTTTATAACTGACCTCTAATTTATTCATTTTCTGTTATTTAAGCGATTAAACCGCTATTTTTTATATACGTTGTTACCCAACGTTATTATTTTTCAAATCAATATTTATGAAGTCATTATTGCATCAACTTCAATCTCAATTAACCAATCTGGATTAATAAAACGAGAAACTTGCATAATTGTATCAACAGGCTTTATATTTTTAAAATAAGATGCTCTTACTTCGGCAGCATCTTTCCAATCTTCAATGTTAATTAACAGCATCCGAGTCCTAACAACATCATTTAGACTTGAACCAGCGTTTTCTAATACTGTTTTGATAGTTTCAAAACATTGTTTGGTTTGTAAAGATATATTTCCAATGCCAACTATTTTTCCATGTGCGTCCATTGGTGCAGTCCCTCCGATTGTGATATAAGGCCCAACACGTACGCCTCTACTAAAGCCAACGATATCTTCGTAAGGACTTCCTCCAGAAATTAATTGTCGTTTCATTAATTAGTTGTTTTTATTTTTAGTGATGAGTTCATTCTCTTTTTCAAACATTTTTCTTATTAACTCGCCATTGAAAGGTTCTTCATTAAGTGTTTCAGGATTCCATCTGCTGAATTCGGTTTCAAAAAAATCACCACCATATATATGAAGTCCACCTGTAAATCTTTTAAGAGGATTTGTAACAGAATGTATTGCAGATGAATTTAATTTAGCTACGTCACCAGTGAATAAACATTCGGCTTTGTTAGCTTTTAATCTATTTTCACTTCGCTCCCACAGAATATTATCTTCTCTTCCTGTATAAATTCCAATATTTGCCCACATATGATGATTATGTGGCATTAGATTCATTTGTGGCGCCCAGGTTGCCGCAAAAATTGTTAGTTCTTTAGAGCGTAAAAACACTTTCATGCCAACCTTTGTTGGCTCACCAATAGATTTTATTAATTCTTTATGATTTGAAACTGCACGCTGTAAAACTTGTTTTACAGCTTCTTGAGGGTCTGATTCTTTATTGGCGGCAATACAATCTTCAATAAATTTTTGCATTTCCAATAATTCTCCTTCTTCGACTGGGATAATGTTTTCTCCAAGGTCTAATGCATCCATAGAAACTTCTGTCATAGAAGAAGTCATAAAAGAAGGAAGTGCCGAAAAACTCAATCCCAACCCTAAAGTTCTAATCATTCCTCTTCTAGAGATATTAGAGTATTCTTGTTCAGTAATGTTTTGATTTTTCATCTTTTTTGTTTTTGATATTCGTTGTAAAATCGTTCATTAATAGGAATAGCGTTTAATGCTTCTTCAATAGTATCAAGATGTTTAAGAATAGATAAATCTTCGTTAAGCATTTTATAAATGGCATCTTCACAACTATCCCATATCTGTTCTAAATCTGGAAGTAAGTCGATGGATTTTTGTGTAAGTTTAATATTTAGTTTTCTTTTATCAATTGAATCTTTTTCTGAAGCTATAAAACCTTTTGCAGTCATTTTTTTAAGCATAACTACCGTAGAAGGATGGGAATAACCTAACTGTTGAGCGATATCAACCATAGTGAGTGTTTCATTTTGCTTCAATAATTTGAATACTAGATGCCAACTTGGTTCAACATCTATATCAATTTGTTTGAAGAATTTTCTTGTATCGTGTAAAATTCTATCACTAATCCGCTTAAGTCTATTGTCTAACGCTCTGTAGCCAAGTGCTTTAATAAAGTCTTTTTCCATTATAGATATTCATCTAAACAAATATAGTTAATAAAAATATAGTTAACTACATAGTTGGCTAATTAAAAATTTAAACATGACTTTGAAGACTTTAATTATGTGGTTGGGATTAATGTTGGGTAACGTTCTCGGCTATGAGTAGTTACGTGGGTTAGCACATATCCGCCGCGGCGGAACACACCAAACTGACACGAGCGCAGCGAACTGGCGCAAGCAAAATCCGCGAGACACGAGCACGAAGTGCGAACTGTGCGTCAGCAAATTTTCAGAAGTTGGCGAGAACAAGCAATTGCTTATAGCCATTGTTGTGGGCAGATTTTTATTTTTCTGCGGCTGTTTTCAAATCCATTAGGTTTTGATTTACACCATTATCTAAATTTTTCTGGAAATATCCCTTGAACATCCTGGGGAAAACTCCTTGCAGACTCTCTTCAACGCGAACTTTAGTCTTATTGTCATCATCCGTGAAAAACCAATTATGAATTGCACTTGCTCCAAAAGTTTTTCCTGTCCAGCCAAATTTCTTCTTTGGGTACATTGTATGGATTTGAGATGTAAAAGATAATCCACCAGCCTTCCATTTAAACGCAACCCCTTCTGATACGTCTTCGTTCAAAGTAGATTCAGTAACTTCTTTTTGCCATGCAGGCCAGTCGTTGATGTTAGTCAATATCTGCCAAACCTTTTCTATTGGTGCATCTATGATAATTTCAGATTGTGATGTCACAGGTGCATCTTTATTAATTGGAATATTCATTTCGTCAGGCGCATTTATTTTTTGTGAAGATGTATAGTTTTTAAACTGAATGCTCTCAAAAATGAAGAATCCCATTATTACAATAATTGTGAGTAATAGACTGTAAATTATCTTCTTTTTCATTTATTCCTGAATCCAGTTTCTAATTTTTTAAATCATCAGAGAAATGCCCTTTATGTTTTCCTTTTGAGAATTTCTCTTTGTTAAATTCATTTGATTTTCCTTTCGGAATAGTCAAACTATTCCATTCGTTTTTTTTAACCATTTTTCCTACATAAACGATTTGTCCAATATGATAAGGATAATGAGTTAACTGTCGGTTTATAGCGTCCATAATTGAGTGTTCTTGATTTCTGATATAAATTTTTGTCTCAAAGTTATCCTCGTTTACCGAGTCTAACGCATCGAATAAACATTTCCACCCGTCATTCCACTTTTCAATTAGCTCATCTTTAGTTTTTAACACCACTTCAAATTCCAAATCTCTTTTCCTCCATTCTTTTTCTCCGTCCGAGGTCAAAAAACCAGTCCAACGAGATTTCATATTACCCCAAAGATGATTTACGATTATGGCAATTGAGTTTGAGTCTTCGTTAAATTGCCAAAAAAGGTCTTTTTCTTGCAATTGGTCAAATGTTTTCTCTCCAACAGATTTATAATATTCAAATTGCTTTTTTACACTATTTAGATATTCTGCTTTCATTTATCATTCGTTTTTTCAAATTGCCCACAACGTTCTGGCTATGATTTCGTTGCGGACATTTCCTACGGAAATTGTCCGGATGAAATCGGGCCGTGTTAATGGTTTCTAGGTTAAAGTTAGTAAGAATGCAGCAATGAATTATAGCC
>JAHEMV010000053.1 GCA_024643455.1 Cytophagales bacterium | reverse complement strand
GTAGATAAATCTTCACTAAATATACCTTTTTCATCTATTTTATCTTTCCGAACATACCCTGATGCATGGAAAATATCCTGAAATTCCATGATAATGCCAACATGGGAAATATTCCCTTTTTCAGAATTGAAAAATGCCAAATCACCAGGAAGGGCTTCTGCTAGTGAAGCCACGGGTACACCTTGTAGAAATTGCTGATGCGCATCACGTTTCAGCTTATAACCACAAAGTTTGAAAATTTGTTGAGTTAAACCGGAACAATCGATACCAAAAGGTGTTTTTCCTCCCCATAAATATGGGGCATTCATATAATTCTTTATAATCTGTTTTAAAAAGTCAATATGAAGTTTTTCTCCAATGTTTTTCGATGCTCCATTAAAAGCAAACTGTTCATTAACCTCAAAAAGTTCAGAACTTGAAATTGGTAAAACGCTTCCAATTACGATTTGAATAAGTCTTTTTTTGTAAAGAATCGTTGAGGCAATATCTGTCGATATTTTAAATTCAGTATTATTAAGATGGTTGAAATAGGTGTCTGAAATTTCAGTATGTTGATTGGTACTGATCCAACCCTGGTACTGGTCAAATTCAATTGTAATTTGAATCCATTTCCCATCACTGGAAAAATCGTCAACACAATAATGATCGCCAAATAAAAGTTGAGTGACCATTTCTGCCTTATCATTTGAGTCAGCCCGTACTGGAACAATACTCAATCTGCAAATACCTTTAGCCTTATTATTCATTTATATTTTCAATCTGGCAAGATCCTTTTTTAAATCCTTCTCTTTTATATCATGCCTTTTGTCATGGAGTTTTTTACCTTTCGCAAGGGCAATCTCGAGTTTAGCCAGACCATTGTTGGTTACAAAAAGTCGAACTGGAACGATTGTTAATCCTTGTTCCTGAGATTTTGCTTCTAACTTTTTTATTTCTCGTTTACTCAACAATAGTTTTCGTTCTCGTTTTGGTTCGTGATTGTTGTAGGTAGCTTCCTTGTATGGTGAAATATGGAGTTCCTTAACAAAAGCTTCTTCATGGTGAATTACACAATACGAAGCTTGCAAATTTACTTTGCCATCTCGAATCGATTTTATTTCAGATCCCTGAAGCACCATTCCAGCTACGTACTTATCGATAAACTCATACTCAAAGCGCGCTTTCTTGTTTTTGATATTTATGTTATTGGGATCTTTTTCTTTTTTTGCCACTTCGGTTATTCACTTTGTAATTTGCAAATATATGCTGAATAATGACTGTGAATAAATTTTTTTAAAGAAAATAGATAAAGGATGAATTTGCTGATTAGTTATTAAAACTCCAGTAGAAACAAGGTGATGTCATCCTGCAAGTCATTGTTAAGATTAAATCTATTGAAATCAGCATAAATGGATTGAACAATATTTTCTTCTTTTACGGTGCAATATTTTATATATAATTTTTCCAGTCTTTCCTCAGAAAACATCTCGCCTTCATGATTACGTTGTTCGATGATGCCATCCGTGAAGAAAAGCATTTTGTCTCCTTTTTCTACATCAATAGTCAGTTCATGGAACTTTGCTTTAGGAATTATACCCAATCCAGGTCCGGGAAGGTCAATAGATAACAATGTATTTGATTTTGATTTCCATACTAAAGGATGCATATGCCCACCCTTACTCAACTTCACGGTATAGGAATCCATTTCCAGCAATGCATAGTATCCGGTTGCGAAAAGGGATGTGAATATTTCATAGAAATGTTCGTTGAGATGGTTCATTAATTCCACTGGATTGGTTCCATACTTTTTAGAAAATATGGAAAAGCCACTTCTTAAAACTCCGGTGGCCAAAGCTGCTGAAATTCCATGACCCATCACATCGGCGATAATAAAACCAATTTTATTATCTTCGAAACTTTTTAAATTTAGAAAATCACCACCAACCTCCAGAAAAGGTTTATATATGTACGTTTCTTTTATACCATATTTTATAAACAGTTCAGCTGAATGTTTATCCTGACTAATAAATGTATTCTGAACATTTTTTGCATCAGACAATTCAGCATCCATTTGGTCGAGGCGGATGCTTTTTTGATCCAAAACCGTTTTTGAGGAGGTTAGGTTAGTGGCAGTTTCTCGCATCCGCTCCAACGTTTCGTTTAGGCAATTGCGGTAAAAATTAATAGCAAAGGTCTTATCTTCCATCAACAGTTTTTCAAACGCACTTTTTCTAAGGCGTAAAACTGTGATTTCTTTTTCTGTATTGATATTGGCAGATCTGGGTTGACTGTCAATCAATGCAACTTCACCGAAATATGATCCACTTTTTAGTTTGGTAATAAAAATCTCTTTGCCTTCATCACTAAACTTTGTGACACTCACTTCACCTTCAGCAATGATGTACATAGAGTCACCAAATTCTCCTTCTCTTAATATTTTGGATTGGGCAGGAAATGATTCTTCCTCAAAAAGAGGAGTAATGGCACTGAGTGACTGGCTGTCCAAACCACTAAACAGAGGAACTTTGTGTAAGATTTGAACAATTTCCATGTGATGATTTTTTGTACTACTGATTTTTGATAATTGAAATCTAATAATTAGCTGTATCAAAATTATGAATTAGTTCCATAATATGAATACATTCTTTTATCAATTTTTATAGATATAATCTTAAGAATCCTGTTGTCTTCGTTGAGTTTAAAGAAAGCTATATCACCCATTTTTCGGGAGTACAAATCTGTCCAGTATAATGTTCGGAATAGGACACTATCCTTTGTTGTTTTTTAAAAATATTTTGTAAATACTAGTTAATCAGTAGTATACAAATTTTGGCATGCATATTGAAAATAAAAGAGTCAACCAACCAACTGTTAAAAATGGAAAGAAAAATTAAAATATCGACATTGATTTTGGGAGTTATCATAAGCATATTGGCATTGTCAAATAACAAATCAGTAGCATTCCCTTTGGAAAAACAAAACATTTCAGAATTAAAAGATCTTCAGGTTGAGATGTTTACATTATTAGAGCAAAAAATAGAATCTAAAAATACTGCAATGAATCAAAACAGATGTTTGAAGTTTTATAACTGTCACAATCAATTGGTTTATGAGTGCAGGGATCAGAATGATGAACGATTAAAAGTATTACTACGTCGGAGCGACATCGTATTGCAAACTAACACCTCTTCATATTACTTGTTAATAAATTGAAATAAGGGCGAAAGCCCTTATTTTGTTTATGGCATAACATGAAAAAGCATAAAGTATAAATAAGATAATAAATCCTCTTTTTTTAAAGAGTACTCAAATTTCAGTAATATGAGTATTTTATTTAGAATCCTGTTATAAAATCAAATTGATATCCCCCAGTCCTTCCCGTAGTACTTCAAACTCGTCACCCGTGCAGTCAATTACCGTAGAGGGAATATTTTTTCCATATCCACCATCTATAATTGCATCTACCAGATTCCCAAATTTTTCATAAATCAGTTCAGGATCTGTAGAATATTCGATGATTTCATCTTCATCATGTATCGATGTGGTAATTATGGGGACACCGAGTTGGTGAACAATTGTTCGTGGAATATTATGATCAGGAACACGCACGCCAACCGTTTTCTTTGGCGAATTCAACAACTTTGGAAGTTTATTGCTTGAATGAAGAATAAAGGTAAATGGTCCCGGGAATGCTTTTTTCATCACCTTAAAAACAGGAGTATGAATATTTTTTGCATATTCAGAAACCTGGCTTAGGTTTTCAAAAATTAAAGAGAATCGCTCCTTACCCGGTTTCAATCCCTTTAATCGGGCAAGTTTGTCGATAGCATTTCTGCTGGAAATACTACAGCCTATACCATAGATGGTATCTGTAGGGTAAATGATCAATCCATCATTTTGTAAAATATCGAGAATGGTATCGATTTTTTTTTGTTCAGGATTCTCCTCGTAAAGTTTAAAAAATTCAGCCCTGGATTTCATAATATGACTTAATCAAGCTTGTAATTTGAAAAGTGTATCAAGATCCAGAAAAAATATTAAATCGCCAAAGAATTATGGATACTCAATTTGTTTAATTATTGAACAGTTATTTTTCTATTTTTGTGGTTCTTATGGACAAAAGAAAGATTCTAATTTTGAGCGTTGTGGTGGTAACAGTAATGTTGTCTTCCTTTACATTTTATTTTTATCAGGTCATTTACGCTCCTAATTTTTTGGTTGAAAAAGAAAGTAGATACTTGTTTATTCCCACAGGGACTTCTTTTGAGGAGCTTCAGAAAATTGTGTATGACGATGGATTTGTCAATGAACCGATTTCTTTTGGGATGCTTTCAAAATTTATGGATTATGATAAGCTTGTAAAACCTGGCAAGTATATTATCAACCAAAACAGCAATAATCTTGAAGTAATACGAAAACTTCGGAGCGGAAATCAGGAACCCGTTCGCATTACATTTAACAATGCAAGGCTACTCGAAGATGTTGCTGATAAGCTTACTGTAAATCTGGAACTAGATAAAGTTGATTTTCTTGAATTGTTGAATCAAGAGTCTACTGCTAAAAACTATGGTTTTAACAGCGAAACATTTCGCAGTATGTTCATTCCAGATACCTATGAAGTTTATTGGACGATCTCAGGGGAAAAATTATTGGATCGGTTGTACAAGGAGTATCAGCGGTTTTGGGATAACGAACGCATCGAGAAAGCAAAAAAATTGGAATTGGATCCTATACAAGTTACAATTTTAGCATCTATTGTACAGGCAGAAACGGCTAAAAGTGATGAAAGTCCCATAGTTGCCGGCTTGTATCTTAATCGATTGAAAAGAAATATGCCGCTTCAGGCAGATCCTACTTTAATCTATGCAGCAGGTGACTTCACCATCAAAAGAGTGCTCAATATTCACAAAAATATAGATTCTCCATATAATACCTATAAATATGCTGGCCTGCCGCCAGGCCCGATTAACTTTCCATCGATCACTTATATTGATGCTGTGTTAAATCATACAGAACATAACTATATCTATATGTGTGCGCGGGAAGATTTTTCAGGGTATCACAATTTTTCTTCAACGTTGAGTGCACATACGATCAATGCCAACAGATATCAACAAGCGCTGAATAAAGCTAAATTATATCGATAAATTATGTTAATTCACACTGTACAAATTCGTGTCAGGTATGCCGAAACTGACCAAATGGGCTATGTCTATTATGGTAATTACGCTACGTATTATGAAGTAGCACGAGCGGAAAGTCTCAGAAGTCTAGGTTTTAGCTATAAGTTATTAGAAGAGCAAGGCGTGTTTATGCCTGTAACGGAAAATAAATCGAAATATATTCGCCCGGCCAGGTATGATGATCTGTTGACTATAAAAGTGAGTATTAAGGAGATGCCAGTCAAAAGGATAACATTTGAATACGAAATTTACAATGAACGTCAAAAATTGATAAATTTAGGAGAAACAATCTTGGCATTTGTTAAAACGGTAAATGGGAGAGCTTGTGATGCTCCAGATTCGATTACAAATTTGCTGAAACCATTTTTTAATGGCTAAAACTAATATTATTAAATTTTTACTTGATTCCCGTACTTACAAAAATATTGTTCATCGTTTAAATAATATTCATTTAAGAGAACGGGAAGTTTCCATTTATAAGATACTGGAGAACCTCTTTTCTAATATCAACAACGATGATATTCTGCATAAGGCTTCTAGCGTCGCGTTCAGTTTTACGTTGGCAGTTTTCCCAGCAATCATTTTTTTATTTTCGCTAATACCCTATGTCCCGATTCCAAATATCCGGACCAATATAATTGAGTTAGTAGGAGAAGTTGCCATGTTAGAGCAGATTGGCCAGACCATTCACGATGTCATTAGCAAGCCACGGGGTGATCTTTTGTCATTTAGTGTTTTATTGTCTCTTTTTCTTTCGACTAATGGAATGATGGAATTAGCACAGACCTTTAATAAAATATACAAAACAATAGAAAATCGGGGCTATTGGTTTACACGCTTTATTGCCACCTTTCTTACTATAATATTGGCAGTTGCCCTATTTTTGGCTATAATTCTACTAACAGTAGGAAATAGCCTCCTGAATTTTTTGGTTGAAAATGGCTTTTTGTCGGAAAGTATCCTGCTTTATAGTCTTTTGACCTTTAAGTTTATAATTCTATTCGTTTTATTTCTTTTTACCGTTTCTATCATCTATTATTTTGCACCTGCTCTGCACAATAGGTGGAAGTTTGTATCCATTGGTTCTGTAATCGCAACTTTATTTTCAATCCTGGTTTCGTATTTGTTTTCTCATTACATATCCAATTTCGGGACCTACAATAAACTGTATGGCTCTATTGGCGCAATGATAGCCATGATGGTTTGGATTTACTTCATTTCCATTATTTTGTTGATAGGATTTGAAGTAAACGCAAGTATTGATCAGGCAGCCCAGCAGCAGGAAGAAAATAGTGAATAATTTCAAGTATTTTTTTTGGCGAGAATTTTTAAAATTCTACATTTGCAGTCCCAATTGAAAACGGAATCTAATATTGAAGTTTTCTTTACCTTGGGAAAGACAAAGAGAGTTGGCAGAGTGGTCGAATGCGGCGGTCTTGAAAACCGTTGTACCGTAAGGTACCGGGGGTTCGAATCCCTCACTCTCTGCACGGTAAGCCCCTTAGATTATTCTAAGGGGCTTTTTTTGTGATATTACCAGGGTTAAATAAGATTTGATATTTGACAGTACGAGAATAAACCAAATGAATTAATAACTGTAATTCATTCCAAGTTCTATTGATACAACAGATAACAGTTTGGCAATAAATTTAAATTCAATATCACCAGGATTTTAATCATCAATTCGGTGAAATAGTATTCATGAAGAAGGATTTTAAATCCTAGGAATCTTTTTTTATCTAGGGATCCTTCACTTTTTAATGGTCCTTACAAAGAAAAATGGACCAGTTCGATTTCCTTCATGAGGCACCAACTTCACTTTTATGGAGGTTCCATTTAAGGTCAGCGTTTCAGGGATATCATATTGCACATCAATAAAAGCACCATCTTTTTTACCACTAATATCTTCAGTCGCAATTTTCTGGTCATTGACAAAAATATCAAATGTCTTTGATCCGGTAAATCCTCCCCAATATTCAAAAACCAACGCCATTGGTTGTCCTTGCAGTACTTTCATATCGAAAGAAAGCCATCCACCACGTTCGGTGCCTCGAGCTTTTCGGTTTTTGAAATCTTCAAGAATATTCAGTTTTTCACCATTAAAATTATGTTCCCGTTCGGGTTGCATTTCCCCCGGTTGAAATGAATCATAAGTTTGCTCTTCCAGCTTTTTCTTTCGTTCCAGTTCAGCATCATATTCGGCTTGATATGTCTCCCATTTTTCTTTGTTGAACAAATCAAAGTAAACGGAGTATCGTCTGTCGTTTGTTTTATAAAATGGTTTCATTACCACCTCTCTTGGTTGTCCTAAATCGATGGTTTTAAAGGTATTTATTTCATTATCGACATTTTGTAACCAAGCTTTTGGTTCACGGTTCTCCGATATAAATACAGGCACATAATCTGGCTTTGTCGCGTTTATGTCTTCTACCGGCCCCAAATCACCCGCTAATAAAATTGGTCCGTAAAACACAGCCACTCGATCTACATCATCAGGCATGGTCTCTAACCTCAAACTAAATGGTAGTTGTACATCAACTTTATCGTTATTTTTCCATGTGCGATGAATTGCCAGGAAACTTCCAGGTATTGCTTCAACTTGACTGGGAGAGTCGTTAATATTAATTTCAATCCCATTTTGTGCCCAAACCGGATATCGTATATAGAAGGTAAAATTTTGGGGATTTTCCATTGAAAATATAAAGTGAGTTGCCTGTTCTTCGGGGTAGTTGGTTTGTTGGTTGAGCGTCACTTTTTTATTTCCCCATAAAACTTTTGATGCAATGTATTGACTAACGTATAATTCATTTTCATTGTGATAATAAATATTTGCACCATACTTGCTATGCGATTCCATGCCTGTCCCGACACAGCAGGTAAAGGATTCAGGATCCTGATATTCTTTAAATCCTCCCATTTCCAGTGACAGGTTGTAAATAACTCTCCCTGTTAAAGGATGTTGCGAAGATAAGATATGATTGAATAATGCTCTTTCGTAATAATCAGCCACTTCAGCTCTGGGTTCCCACAAAAACAAGTGTCTGGATAGTTTCAACATGTTGTAAACATTGCAAGTTTCCGTAGTGCCTTCGCTCAGGCGATTGCGAAGTTGGTCCGGCTCACCAAAATATTCATAATTCCCGTTACCGCCCGTTACATAAGAGTGATGGTCAACCACAGTCTCCCAGAAAAATTCGGCAGGTAATCGGTCATTTGCATTTCCTGTCAGTTCAAATAAGCGGGATGAAGCGATTAATTTTGGGATTTGGGTATTTCCGTGTTTACCAGGTAAAATGTCTTTTTTTTCTTCAAGTGGATCGATAATGGCCACATGATGAAAAATGCGTGCAATCTTTAGGTATTTTTCATCACCAGTATCCTGGTAAAGGTCAGCCAAGGTTTCTTGAATACCACCAAATTCGCAATTCAAAACTTCCTGAACTTGTTCGTTATTTAAATTCACTACAATAGTGCCAATCCATTCAGCAAATTTTTTCTCAACTTTCAGAGCTTGTTCATTACCCAACAATCGATAAGCGTCGCGCAATCCTGCCATCACTTTATGATGTGTATAAAAAGGAGACCATAATCCATTTAGATCAAAACCTTGCGAGCGAATTTCTCCTTTGGCAATTTCTTCTTCAAAGATCTTTTTACCATTAGAAAATGCGCCGATATATCCAGCACCATCTGCATTTTGTATTTCTTCCAATTCGTTGACTATATAATTCGACCTTTCTCTAAAACGTTCGTCGTTTGTCGTTTGAAACATCAAAGCGCAGGCGCTTAAATAATGTCCAAGGCTGTGACCTGCCAGTGATTCAGCTTCCCAGCCACCATAAGCTTCCGCTTTTGGAACTAGATGGGCTTCTGTTCGAAACCTGGCCAATAAACGATCGGGATCATAATGTAATAGTGAATTTATATTTAAATCAGTAGCGCTTTTGAAAGGCCCTTCCAGTAGTTGGACATCGTTTATTGAAAATGCCTGTACTGGTAGAGGAATTCCTTCCTGGCTGGTGATCACTTCATTTTTACATGAAAAAAATGATAAGGATAGTAGGATTGCAAAAAGATAAAAGACCTTCTCTGTATTCATTTCCTTTTTTTTTAAAATTAAAAATCGCTTAAAACAATATCTAAAAAAGGGATATGTTGTTCTTTATTATTTAAAATAATTGAATAAGCTTTGGGTTGGGTAATATACCTAATATCTTTCCTAAAAAACAATTTGCCAATTGTTAAATGTATTAAAATAGATTTTTGGGAATGGATGGATTTCTTTGTAAAATCATCATCCAATTAAGTAATACTTTTTTGGCCTGGTTTTTGAAAATACTCAGAAAACTAAAAATATATTATTATGAAATCGATTATAAATGCGTTGTTTATTGTGATGATAACAGGGTTATTATCTTGTATTAATGATAATGTAGGGCCTACAGGTCCCGTAGGTCCAGCCGGTCCTCAAGGAAATGATGGTCCACAAGGAGAATCTGGATACGTGTTCGAATTTGAGCAGGTAGACTTTACTAGCCCTGCATATGAGGTTTTTCTCTCATTTCCAGACAATTTCGAAACACTGAGTTCTGATGTTGCACTTGTTTATATGCTTTGGGATGTAGCGGTTGTTGACGGAGTTGATACCGAAGTATGGAGGCAAATCCCGCAGACTATCCTTACTAATGATGGGTTATTGCAATATAATTTTGATTTTTCCATGGTTGATGTTCGATTGTTTATGGATGCAGAATTTGATATGAATCTGCTGGGAGCAATCGATACGGATGATTGGGTAGTACGTGTGGTAATAGTTCCAGGTAATTTTTGGAATTCATCTAGGATCAATAAAAGTGATCTGAATTATAATGATGTGAAAGAAATGCTGGGATTACCGGAATTACCAACTCATAAATCAACGGTCACAAGACGGCAATAATTTCAGGATTTATATGGATCCAAAAAATTAAGATTTGAATTAAAACACAATCAGAGATATTTTTTAAAGGGGATAAAATGAGACAAGCTTCATTTTATCCCCTTTATCTTTAGGCACATTTAATATGAATTTTTTTGTGTCCTTTGTACTTCGGTCGTCAATTCACTGCATTTTAATAGCAAAGTTTAAAATCTTAGTGCTGATTCAGAAATCTCCGTATCCTCCCTATTTTTAATGTTCAATTTTATCTTTCAAAAAATAAGAAAGAATCAGCACTAATTTCTAATGCAATAATTTATAAATTGAAACCAACAATAAACGATTATAGAAGATGAGATTTTTTAAAATTCTAATTACAGCCACTATTTTTTCCTCCTTAGTTGCTTCCGCACAATCAGTCAAATTTGATAATGTGTTATACGGTGTAGCTTATTATCATGAATATATGCCATCGGATCGTCTTGATGAGGATGTCAGGTTAATGAAAGAAGCTGGTATTTCTGTTGTAAGACTCGGGGAATCAAGTTGGGGTTTGTTTGAGCCGCGTGAAGGTGATTTTCAGTTTGCCTGGATGGATCGCATAATTGACAAAATGTATGATGCTGGGATCAAAGTAGTTTTGGGTACGCCAACCTACTCTATTCCTGCCTGGCTTTGGTATATGCATCCGGAAGTATTGCTTGAATACCAGGGAGGTGGTGAAGCGCATTATGGAATACGGCAAAACATGGACATTACCAATCCGAGCTACCTTTTTTATTGTGAGAGGGTCATCAGGAAAATGATGGACCATTATGCAAAACATCCAGGTATTATCGGTTTTCAGGTCGATAATGAAACGGAAGCCAGGGGAGTAAATAACCGCGACTTTCAGGTCAGTTTTGTGAATCACCTAAAAGAAAAGTATAAAACGACAGAAAATCTGAATAAGCTTTGGGGGCTTAATTATTGGGGGATGAACCTCCAAAGTTGGGAAGAAGTGCCTCCAAGGGATGGCGTGACAAATACAGCCTATAAGCTGGAATGGGAGCGGTTTAATCGAGAAGCAGTTGCTGAATTCCTCACTTGGCAAACTAAAATAGTTAATGAATATAAACGCAAGGATCAGTTTGTGATGCATTGTTTTATGCCATCGGTTCAGAATATTGATCAGATCAAATCTGGTGCAGATATGGATATCATGGCAGTAAATGTGTATCACGGTCAGCAGGATGATCTTACAGGTAATGAAATTGCTTTTGCCGGAGATTATTTCAGATCAATTAAAAACAGCAATTACCTGATTACTGAAACCAATGCACAAACGATAGGTTGGAATTCAACAATTCAACAACCTCCATATCCGGGTCAAATGAGGCAAAATGTATATGCACATATTGGTTCCGGAGCAAATATGGTTGAATACTGGCATTGGCATTCGATACATTATGGACAAGAGACCTATTGGAAAGGGGTTCTTTCCCATGATTTACAGCCAAACAGAGCCTATGCCGATGTCTCTAAAACAGCTCACGAGTTAAAACGCTTTGGGAATCGAATTGTAAACCTCAAAAAAGAAAATGAAGTTGCCATTCTATTTAGTCATGACTCGAATGATGGGCTAAATATCATGCCATTTAAAGGTGCCAGTTCTCCCTGGGGAGCCTCAAATAATAATGTTTATCGAAATGAACTTGTTGGTCAGTTTCATAAATTATTGTATCAGCATAATGTTGGGGTTGATTTTATTTTTCCGGATAAAGCAGATTTTGAAAAATATAAATTGGTTATTATACCTTCTTTATATATCGCTTCTGATGAATTATTGAACAAAATAAATCAGTATGTAAAAAATGGAGGCCATGTGGTTATGCAATTTAAAAGTGGATTTTGTGATGAAAATTCCATGGTACGACCGATGTTGGCGCCGGGTCCGTTGCGAGAGGTATGCGGATTTTATTATCAGGAGTTTTCAAATATTAAAAAATTACCGCTAAAAGATAATCCTTTTGATGTACAGGAGAATTTTGCCACTGACTGGATGGAATATATTATTCCGGAATCGGCTAAAGCGATTGCTTATTATGACCATCCATATTTTAATTCATACCCAGCGGCAACAATTAATGATTTTGGAAAAGGAACCTTACTCTACGAAGGTTCAGTTTTTTCAGATGAAATTCAGTCCAAAATTATAAAAGAGGCCTTAGTAAGAGCAAAAATTAACGATCCGGATTTTCAGATCAGTTGGCCGCTAATCGTAAAATCTGGCACCAATGATTTTAATAAGAATATCCATTTTTACTATAATTATTCATCGGAAGAAAAGGAAGTAGCATATCCCCATGGATCGGGGAAAGAGCTGATATCCGAAAAAACTGTGGCAAATGGTGAAAACTTGAAAATAGGACCATGGGATGTACTTATTGTCGAAGAGAAGTAATTAGAAGTAAAAATTATGCCTTATCGTAAATCCAAAAATATGAAAAGACGCAACTTCCTTCACACAGTTTCCTCTGGAACGATCACAACCTTTCTGGCAGCAACTCCAGTATTGAGTTTTGCTGAAAGTATATTGTCTGAGCAAAATGAGTTAGAATTCCATACTATTGAGCGCGTTTTAAGTAAAAAAGTAAAGATTAACTATCCTCGTTTTGTCAGTAAAAATGCAATCAAAGGAAACCATGGTTGGGGTTACGACGAAACCATTTGTGAGCTTGTTACTAATAAAGGAGCATCTGGTTGGGGATTTGTATTATCAGGGCATAATGAACAGGAAGTAGTCGATTATTTGATAGGCAAAAAAGTATCGGATTTGTTTGCGCCAAGTCAGGGACTTACAGATCCTAAAGCCGCATATTGTGATGTGGCACTTCATGATTTAGCAGGCAAAATTTTAGGTAAACCAGTATATGAATTAATGGGTGCCAAACAGCCTCAGACGACAGTTTGTTATAGTGGGATGATCTATTTTGATGATCTGACTACATTTTACAACAAACCAGCAGGGGTAGACATTATTTTGAAAGAATGCCAGTTTGATTATGATTTGGGTTATCGGCAATTTAAATTGAAAATTGGTCGCGGCAATAAATGGATGCCGACTTCTGAGGGGATTAAACGGGACATTCAAGTGACCAAACTGGTGGCAGAGGCCTTTCCAGATTGTGATATTTTGGTGGACGGGAACGATGGGTATCCGATCGAGCAATTTGAGATTTATTTGAAAGGAATTCAAGGAGTCAAATTATTTTGGATAGAGGAGCCATTTAAGGAAACAGTAGAAAATTATACCAAACTGCGATCTATTTTAAAAAATCTTGAAATGGATACCTTATTGGCAGATGGTGAGGCTAATCCTGATCAGGTTTTTTTGCGTGAGCTGGAAGAAAAGAAATTAATCGATGTGCATTTGACCGATCCACAGGGAATAGGTTACACAGGTTGGAGAAAATTGATGCCTGAGTTAAAAAATATGGGAATATATGCTTCACCTCATGCATGGGGATCACAAATTAAAACCAATGCCATAGCTCATCTTGCCGCTGCTTATGGCAATACGGTTACCATAGAAGGCGTCACGTGTATTTCTGATGATTTTGACCTTGGAGATTATCGTCTTGAAAATGGAAAACTAATTCCTTCAACTGCACCTGGTTTTGGCATGAAGCTCTTTTAGAATATTTCCGGTTCGAACTTCTTACTAATTTATGAGTGTCTTTTAAAACGGTGTAAGCTAGAGGATAAGAAATGTTTGTAAATAAAAAAGGGGACAAAAGCCCCCTCATTTAATCGTTTTATGATTTAATTATGCATTTTTATTCATGCAATTCAAATCAACAAAAGCTTCTTTAAGACGTTCGACGAAGCTCACTTCGCCAACTCTTTGCCATGCTCTTGGATCATAATATTTCTTATTTGGTTTATCATCACCTTCCGGATTGCCGATTTGGCCATGCAGATAGGCATCTTTTTCATCCATATATTTTTTAACCCCTTCAGTAAATGCCCACTGCATATCTGTATCAAGGTTCATTTTAATAGCACCGTATTCAATCGCTTCTTTGATCTTTGATTTCTCAGAACCAGATCCACCGTGGAATACAAAGTTTACTGGATTTGGACCAGTTCCATATTTTTTCTGAATAAATGACTGTGAGTTTTTAAGAATTACTGGAGTAAGAACAACGTTGCCTGGCTTATAAACTCCGTGTACGTTACCAAATGCTGCTGCTATAGTAAAATTATCACTCACCTTTTTAAGTTCTTCATATGCATAAGCAACTTCTTCTGGTTGGGTGTATAATTTTGAACTATCAAGATGTGTATTATCAACGCCATCTTCTTCACCGCCGGTTACGCCTAGCTCGATCTCCAATGTCATTTCTATTTTTGCCATTCTTTCAAGATACCTTTTACTTGTTTCGATATTTTCTTTAATAGGCTCTTCAGAAAGATCAATCATGTGTGAAGAATATAGAGGCTTACCATGTGTTTTATAATAAGCTTCACCTGCATCTAAAAGTCCGTCTATCCATGGAAGTAATTTTCTTGCAGCGTGGTCTGTATGAAGGATTACTGGCACTCCATATGCTTCTGCCATTTGATGAACATGCATTGCACCGGAAATACCACCAGCAATAGCACATTTTTCTCCAGCATTGCTTAAGCCCTTACCGGCAAAAAATACAGCTCCACCATTCGAGAATTGAATAATTACAGGTGAGTTGGTTAATTTTGCAGTTTCAATAACTGCATTCACAGTTTGAGAACTGATTACGTTTACCGCAGGTAATGCGAAATCATGTTCATTTGCATATCGAAACAGTTGACTTACTTCTTTACCAAATAATACTCCAGATCTAAATTTTGCACTCATGATCGTTTTTGTTGAATTTATAGTTAAACTTAAATTTTACACTCAAATTATTGCCGCAAAGGTACGAAATTAACTAATTGAAAACATGATATCTGTCATCAAAAAAAATATCGATTGATTAGTAGCAGAAATTTAATTTAGATTTTTTTACTAACATTGTATTTTATTGGGAGATAGAGCGTTATCATTGTTATATTTGTCTGTATTGTATCGTGATTCAAAAGTTAAATTAGAATCATATTAACTTTTTTTTGAATGTCCTCAGATCGGATCACATTAAAAGATTTAGCGGAAATACTTCATGTTTCTCCATCGACCGTTTCACGTGCTTTGAGTGGTAACTTAGAGATAGGGGAAAAAACAAGGCAAGCTGTAAGGAAACTGGCTGAGGAGCTCAACTACCAGCCCAATTCTGTCGCTATGAGTTTGCGAAATAAAAAGACATTTACAATTGGAGTAATTGTCCCTGAAATTGTGCATTATTTTTTTTCTTCGGTGATCAGTGGAATTGAGTTTGTGGCTTATGACAATAACTATCAGGTTATTTTATGTCAATCGAATGAGCGATATAGTCAGGAAATGATGAACATAAAAACACTTGAACAAAGTCAGGTGGATGGTATATTAATGTC
>JAHEMV010000487.1 GCA_024643455.1 Cytophagales bacterium | reverse complement strand
TCCCCGGTGGATACTTTAGTGGTGATTTTAGATACGCATTAGGCTCCACTACCATTCAAGAGGGGTTGGCCATTTTAGGTTTGCAATATGACTTGGGGATAACTACAATAAAGTTGTTTCCCACCTATCGTGCCAGTACTATAAAAAACCTGGACAACACCACATTAATAATTAATTCTGACCTTCAGGTACAGAGATTTGAAAAAGAAGGTGGCAAGTGGTCTATCGATTTGACTCAAACCACGCTTCAATCGAGGATCCAGAACAATCGTCTTATTCCTGGGGGATACCATATCCAGGCCAGGGATTTTTCTCCTCTTATTATTAAAAATGAAAAGGTTTGGATGTCGGCCGCCTGGTATTACCCGATAGCGAGAACTGGTTTGCAATGGTATGATCCAAAGACAAATATGTCTGACCATATTCCTATTGATGTAAAATTTCAAAAATTTATTTTCATCAATGACGATGTGGTTGTGCTTTTTACAGATTATGGAACTTTTGAAAGAGCAGGGGACATGTACCTTTTTAATATCCGAAAAAAAGAGCTACGACCATTTGTAATTAAGAATATGCCATTCAGTGTGGGAGCCATGGTGAATGACCTGATTTTGGACGAACAAAATTTGCTTTGGGTTGGTGCTCAAAATGGCCTTTGGCAAATAGATATTTCAGGTGAGCAAGTCAATCATTTCAATCAGTCTGAATATCTAAAGGATCAAAATATTCTTTCAATCCACCAGGGGAAGAATAGAGAGATTTGGCTGGGAACGAATAAATCCGGGGTTCTTATTTTCAACCCTGATAAGGGGAGTATAAAGCGCGTATCTGAAGCTGAAGGTCTCTCCAATAATACTGCAGTTGGCATATTGGTAGATGATGATCAAAATCGCTGGGTATCTTCCAACAAAGGACTGACAATATTAGATTCCAGTGGGAAAGTGCTTCACATACTCAAGAAAAATGATGGGTTGGGTAGCGACAACTTCAATCATTCTTCTTACGCCAAACTTCTTGATGGACAATTAGCTTTTGGTGGTGCAGGTGTGGTAAGTGTTTTGAACCCAAAACATGTGATTGAAACTTTGTCAAAAAGTAAATCTTTAAAAATATATCTGACTGGCGTATCCTACACAGACAGGGATAAAAACCTAAGGATAGACCTGCCAGGTACTCGTGGATTAAACGAGGTGATACAAATTCCTGCTGCTCAGCGGTATTTGAGTCTCGATTTTGCCATATCGGATTATGTCAATTTGGAGCAACATAATTACCGATACAGGATTTTGCCTAAGGGTTACTCAAGTGAACAGGCTTCGGCAGTCCCCTGGATAAACATTGGATCAGAATCACAGCTCACAATCAATAATCTACCTGCTGGAGAGCACATTGTACAGGTTACCGGCAGTGATATGCACTCCAATCAAATAGTTGCCCCTCTGGAGATTCGAATTCAGGTTGGCGAGTTTTTCTATCTGACCTGGTGGTTTTATGCGCTTTGTGCTATACCGGTGGTATTGGGCACCTGGTTCTGGGTACGCCGCTTAAAAACGGAAAAAAAGAGATTGGAGATCGAAGTAGATCGTCGTACAGCACAAATCAGAAAAGACAAAGGAACTATAGAAAAACAGGCAATGCAATTGCAGGAACTTGATCAGGCTAAGTCAAGATTTTTTACCAACATCTCCCATGAATTCCGTACGCCACTTACCGTAATTATGGGAATGTCTGAGCAAATTTCAGGCGCTGACCGGATCGGAAAACTGATCAGACGAAATGCCAATCAGTTGCTCGGTTTGATCAATCAGATCCTTAATCTACGCAAGCTCGAATCCGGCAACATATCAGCACAATTTGTCCAGGGGGATATGGTAGCTTATCTCCGGTATATTATCGAATCATTTCATTCACTTGCTGAGGATAAGGATGTGAAGATGAAATTTGAATCGTCTGAGGAACGGCTGATAGTGGATTACGACCCGGAAAAAATGCTCCATATCGTCTCCAATTTGGTAGTGAATGCAATAAAATTTACACCTGCAGATGGAGCGGTAATAATTGCGCTTAAGAGCCAAATAAATAGCAACAATCCGAATTATTCTATTTCCGTAGAGGATACCGGCCTCGGAATTGCTGCCGAAAAACTCCCTCATATTTTTGATCGCTTCTATCAGGTGGATGATGAAGTAAGCCGTACGGGAAGCGGCACCGGTATTGGATTAACCCTGGTGAAAGAGTTAGTGAAGTTGATGAACGGCGAAATAAGCGTGGAAAGCAACCCGGGTGTCGGGACTACCTTTCGGGTGAAGCTCCCCTTAACGAATCTGGCAAATTTGGAAAAAGAGACGCCTATGCCGGCTCATGAAACTATAACCCAAAGGGAGAACTTGACCAATGGCCAATCAGAAGCTAATGAAAGGGAAGACGCGGCACTGCCACAGTTGCTCATCGTTGAGGATAATGCTGATGTCAGGGAGTATCTCAGCATATGTCTCAAAGAAAGTTATCGGCTAACCTTTGCTGTAGACGGTCAGGAAGGGATCGATATCGCTCAGGAAAAGGTGCCGGATATAATTATCAGCGACGTGATGATGCCAGGAGTAGACGGATTTGAGTTATGCAATACGCTGAAAAGCGATGTGCGTACAAGTCATATTCCTATTGTTTTGCTGACGGCTAAAGCTGATTTAGATTCCCGGCTGGAAGGCTTAAAGCGAGGTGCAGATGCATATCTGGCCAAGCCATTTAATCAGGAAGAATTGCAGGTCCAGCTTCAAAATCTACTTGTTCTTCGCCAGCAATTACGGGAACGCTATAATAAAATAAATGAACTTAAGCCAACAGAAGATGCAGGGATTAAACAGGAGGATCAGTTTATCCTGCTACTACGGGAAACGATCCTCCACAATATGACCGAAGATAATTTCGGCGTTCCCGAACTATGCAAAAAAATGGGGATGAGTCGTACCCAACTGCACAATAAAATCAAATCGTTGACCGATCGGTCTACCTCGGGATTTATTCGACTGGTTCGGGTGGAAAAAGCCTGTGCGTTATTAGGTGATCCAAATTTAAATGTGAGCCAGGTAGCCTTAGAAGTTGGTATTGAAAGCCTTCCTTATTTTTCCGAGCTATTCCGGCAGGAAACAGGGTTGTCACCCACTAAATACAAGGAAAAATTGCAATTGGAACAATAGCTTAAACATTCCGAACAATAGCCAAAGTCTTTCTTTTTCCCTCCTCATATCTTTAGTTGGTTAGGCGTTCATGCTGAATTGCATGTTCATTTTGATGGGTCGTTACATGCTAAACGAAGCATATTAATGCCGGTCGAATTGCAGTTTGTAAAACCATTTTAACCAATAATATATGAAGACAATGAAAAAATTCTGGTGGCTGGCCCTACTGAGAGGGATTGTGCTCATCATTCTCGCATTCTATATTTTCCAGAATCCTGTCAGTGCATTGATGGGAGTAGCGATTTACATTAGTATCACTTTGCTATTTACCGGGATTACTCAAATTATCGTTTCCCTGGCAGCCAAAAATGCCGTCGAGCATTGGGGTTGGGGTTTAGCAGGAGGTATCGTCGATTTTATATTTGCGGTTGTGTTGTTGTCCAACCCTTCCCTTTCAGCAGCATCTCTTCCATTCGCTGTTGGTTTCTGGATGATTTTTTCTGGTGCTATGACATTTGTAAACGCTTTCCGCTCCAAAAAGGAAGGCTCATCGAGCTGGGGTATGGAAATGTTCAGTGGGGTGCTTACGGTACTCGTGGGCTATATGATCTCAAGTGATCTTTTCGTAGGGACTTTCGCTATTACCTCCTGGCTTGGCATTGGGTTTCTGTTAGGCGGAATTGTAAATATTGTCCTTGCCTTTAAAATGAAGAAAATATAGCGTCGGACCCGTCAGATTTTTTTAATAAAACTGACGGAAGAGGAGCACTCTCTGGTAACAACTAATCATACATCAGAAGAGCAAAAAATATACTTCCCAATCATTTTGAAAGATGGACATGCTAAGGGAAGCTGAATAAAGGAAAATTTCGGTATAAGAATCTCTATTGAATATAATATACATATGAAAATCTTTAGTCTAATTTTTATAGCATTATGCTGCACCC
>JAHEMV010000486.1 GCA_024643455.1 Cytophagales bacterium | reverse complement strand
AATGCCAAAAGTATGCTCCCCGCTTACTTCAAATCTTCAGAATACTTCGACTTTGATGAGATACAAGAACTTACAGGCGTATATAATTTTAATCCGCTCCTTGTGGTTTACAATTATGGCACAAAACACAAAACCAGGGAGTTTTACGTCACGAATCTTATCGATGAGTTAAATCTGAATGAAAAAGCTGTGCGTGGAGCTATGCAGGCCCTTTTATACCTCGATTTTATTGAATACGATGATATGGGAGGACGCATTTACATAAAAGATAAAGCAATACATTTTGTGCGATCCAAAAACAATAAAAAAGACTATGATGATTTGCTCATTCCATCCTTATCAACCAACAAACCAAATGCTACGCTGCATATTAGCACTGATGAATTGACTGTTCGGGGGATTGATAAATTTTTTATAAGTGAAATTCTGGATGTATACATTTATCCAAAAGACAATGAAATTCAATTGCTTAAAAACAGGGATTTCAAATTCGACGGTCAACTATTTGCCGGTAACTTTGAATTTGTAGGTAGAAATTTTACGTTTCGCTACGACAGTTTTCTGGTTGATTTATTGAATATAGACTCCATTAAGTTTTATGTTGATGGCGAAGGTCAATACGAGAAAAAACAGGTCGATAACAAACTCGTATCGCTGGAATTGAGGGAGGATGATATGATACAGATTTCTACAAATAATAGTACCAGCGGAACGCTTTTTATCAATCGACCTGAAAATAAATCCGGAAGAAAAATATTTCCTCAATATCCCATTTTCGATGCCGAACGAGGGGCTATCGTGTACTTCGATACCGATGAAACCCTGGATGGTGCATACGACAAATCTGTATATTTTATTGTACCGCCCTTTGGCATTGATAGTCTCAGCAGTAGTGATCCCTCAACCATTGGTTTTGACGGAACATTTGTTACTGGAGGCATTTTGCCAGAATTTAAGGAGAAGCTAAAAATTATGCCTGATAATTCACTAGGCTTCGAGCATACTGTACCTCAGGACGGATTTGCTTTGTACGGTGGGCCAGGGAAAATTTACAATAAAGTACAATTAGACAAAAATGGTCTTGTTGGAAGTGGAAAAATAGACTATCTGTCCAGCTCATCTTATTCTGACAATTATATTTTTTACCTCGATTCCATGATTTCCGATGGCACAAATTTCAAATTGAATCAGGGAGATCTTAATGGGGTTTCCTATCCGGATATCTATACGGATAATTTCGATATGACATGGATACCAAAGGAAGATCATATGTACGTGAGAAACCAACTGGATAGTTTCCAGCTTTACAATAACACTGCAACGCTCAATGGATATATAGATCTTAGAACGACTGGTGTAAATGGAAGCGGAACCATGTCAACACGTGGTTTTGAATCCAAATCTGATGAATTCAGCTTTTCAGAAACAAACCTGATGGCCAAGCATTCCTTTTTTAAACTTGCGTCTTTAAACCCTGAAAAACCACTCCTAACTGGTGATGACATCAGGCTGGAGTTTGACTTTAGTCGTGATATCGCAGATATCAGTCCGGAAATTGAGGGTATGGCCGCCATTGATTTCCCATATGCTCAGATTAAAACCTCGATTTCCAAGGCACAATGGAATCTTCAGGAACAGAAAGTATATATGACTAAACCTCCGGATGTAGATATTGAAAATTCTTATTTCTACGCGACACGAAAAGAATTGGATTCATTGGCATTTAATGCAGAAGCTGCTGAGTATGACATTCGTACCAGCCAGTTAAAAGTATCTGGAATTCCATACATCATTGTGGCAGACGCGATGATTACACCAGAAAACAATGAGGTTTTGATTTTGGAAAATGCACAAATCGGAGAATTATACAATACCACCATCGTGATTGATACGCTAAATGAATATCACAGATTGATTGATGGTACGATACAAATTCATTCCAGAAAGAATTTTTCTGGTGATGCGACCTACCAATTTGTAAATGCACTTAAAGATACGTTTAACATCAAGTTTGGAAAATTTGAACTTTGGAAAGATCCTGTTGAGAAGACCGCCAGGCTCCAGACGGTATCAAGCGGTATGATTGCGGAAAACAATAAATTAAGAATCTCCGAAGGCATGTATTACAAAGGTGATGTAACTATGTATGCCCAAAATAGAGCCCTGAAATTGGATGGGTATGTTCAGTTTGATTTTAAATCGAGGAAAGATTATAACAATTGGGTAAAATACTCAAGTATGGATGAGGAAACCCAGGATGTAATGTTCAATTTCAATCAGGCTACTACGGAAAATGGAAAACTGCTCAGCGCAGGATTGCACTTTGGAAGTCTGAATAATGAGTTATATGCTACGTTTGCCGAAGAAAAAAAGATCGATGCAGATGATGATTTTTTCAAAGCAGATGGGATCATGCATTTCAACCATGATAAACAAATGTTTATGGTTGAGGACACAGCCAAAATCAATGGAAACAAATTTAGTGGAAAAATCTTTGGCTATAATGATGTAACTGGAGGAATTGAATTTGAAGGGCCTGTAAAATTTGTGGAATCCAGTGAAAATGCCAGGCTCACTGCTGCAGGTCTTGGAGGAGGAAATATCAATGATGGATCGTACCATATCAATACCTTACTGAAATTTGATTATAAATTACCTGACCAGGCGTTAATGTCCATGGCTGCGGATCTCTTTGAAGTAATCGAAAATTTTGGGGCCCCTGAAGCAGAAAATGATCCTGATGCCTTCTTGTATAAAGTTTCGGAAATCATCGGTGAACGGGCCACAGTAGAGTATGATAAACGCAACAAGGAGTCTTACTTGCCAATCGCTGCTTTTACTCCAAAAATGGCTGGAAGCATGGTTTTTTCAAAAGTTAACCTCAACTGGTCTCCTGAACAACACGCCTGGTATAGTGTAGGGAAGGTTGGTATGTCCAATGTGTTGAAAGCGGATATCAATGCACAAATTGATGGATTTATAGAAATAAAACGAAACACGGAACGTGGTACAGTGATGAATGTGTATATCCAGGCATCTTCGGATTGCTGGTACTATTTTGGCTTTGAAGACAACAGGTTAATGATCTATTCATCAAATAGTGCCTTCATGGATATTATTGCTTCTAAAAGCAACGTCAATAAAGCTGGTTTTGGAGAATATGTCTTTGTTGATGCAGACTTACCGGATGTATTAAAATTTGTAGATCGATTCAGACTGGATTACTTGGGTATAAAAGAACCTTATGAGATTCGTATGCCGGTAGAAGCTGTTACGGAAATTCCTGACGTCCTTCAAATTCCGGTGGACAATACTGGAGATGAAGATCAGCAACCCACAGAAATCGAAGGTGCTGCACAGGATGAAAATCCAATACCCACAGAGGTCGAAGATAACACTGAAACGACTGGAAAGAAAAAAAGAACAAAACCTGCAAAGGCACAGACAGAGGAAGATCTTCTCAAGCCAGTTGAAGACAAAGCTACTGACACCAAAAAAGAAGATGACGACGAGGGTTTTTAAAGGTTCAGTAAGAATGTATTATGCTTAGATTTGCGAGTTATTCGAACCATTAGCGGAAAAAATAATGGTTCTTGAGCAATAAAAAAGGGAGACAAAAATATGTCTCCCTTTTTTATAGTTAATGCCAACTTAATGAGTGTGGAAAAAAGCCTTTTCAAAATCAGCAACTGTTGTCCTTAGTTTTTCAACAAAAGCCAGATCCGTTGTTTGTTTACAATTCATGGAATAAACCAGCATTTTATGCAGCAATTGAAGATGTTGCTGATATTTTGCATAGGCTTCAGCTTGATCCGGTTCAACAATTTTAATGCGTTGATGTAAAAAGTACTGACTGACGATTTCCTGAATCTTATCGGCATGCTCATCCTTGTTGTTTATCCAGCGAACCAACTGATTATAGTTGATCGTTTCACTTTTTGACAACTCTACGATTTCTTTCATGGATTTTTCGATCGTTAAAATATCCTCTTTAATGAGCGCTATCCGAATCGAATCAGCATATATTCCACATGGTATTTCGCAATGAGCTGAAGCTTTTTGACTTTGGAAACTAAAGAACAATACAAGCAGGGAAATCCCTGTAATGGTTTTTTTAAAATTCATTTTC
>JAHEMV010000485.1 GCA_024643455.1 Cytophagales bacterium | reverse complement strand
ATCAATTGGGAAAAAATAATGAAAATCGATATTCAATGCCTGCCATCTTTCTGAGATGATGCCATGCTTTTTATTGAAAAATAAATTATAATGTGGTGTAATCGACCATTTATCTTCAAAACTAACATCAGCGCGGAAATTTATTCCGAGGTTATTGATCTGGCTTCCATAATTAAATCCACCTCCGGCACTAAAATCCTGGGCATTTAATTGAACGTAAAACGCCAAAAATACCATTGAAAAAATAAAAGCCTTTTTTTTCATAAAATTAATTTGACACTATACGATAAACGATTAAATGGTTTGAAAAAGATTACAAGTAGGTTTCAAAAATTGTTGAAGAAAATCTGTTATTGTTTATAACTAAAATAGCGAATTAGTCTTGCCTTAATTTTCCAAATCTTAGTTCATCCAGCATTTTATTGTTTTTGAATACCGCTTTTTGTAAAACTCCTTCTATTTTATATCCACATTTTTCCAAAACCCGTTTCGAACCTTCATTACCTTCAAATACAGAAGCAAAAATCCGATTCAATTTTAATTCCCTGAAGCCGTACTCCGTGATCAATTCCAGAGCAGTGGTTGCGATGCCTTTCCCCCAAAATGGTTCTCCAATCCAGTAGCCGGTCTCTGCACTTTTGCGATAGACATCTTGTTGCATGATCAGACTAATTACCCCGACAAATTCATGACAGTATTCAATGGCAAATGTGATCATGGATTCATTTGTTTTTACCATATCTATAAAGGTTTCTGCATCCTTAATTGTATATGGATACGGAAAAATATCTCGGAGTACCATCCAAATTTTCTTATTGTTTGCCAACTGTGCCAAGATGTCCCTGTCATTGTAATGCAAAGGCCGTAATTGGACATTTTTATCTACTAATTCCATTGCTCGTTGTCTTTTTGCCAGTCAATGAAAAGCTGATTCAATTTCACAACGATTTCAGGATTTTTGTCAGCCAGATTTTCAATCTCCGTTGGATCGTTTTCCATATTGTACAGTTCCCATGGTGCATTATTTCCGTGGGCAACAATTTTCCAATCGCCATCGCGGACTGCTTTCCCCTGTTGCCATTGCCAGAAGAGTGGCGAATTACGCTCAATTTTTTGTCCCTTGAGAATTGGCATTAAACTCATCCCCTGCATCGGAACAATTTTTTGTCCGTTGAATTCTGTTGGGTAATCTGCACCGGTTATATCCACCAGTGTTGCCATGATATCGATGAAATGTCCCGGGAATCGGCTTATGGCATTTTTTGCTTCAAATCCATTCGGCCAAAAGGCAATCATTGGCGTGCAGATTCCCCCTTCAAAGGAATAGTTTTTATAATATCGAAAAGGAGTATTACTCACATTGGCCCAATTTTTCCCTAGCGAAGTCCATTGTCCTACCGTGCCGATTTTGCCATCACCAGGGATATTGACCATTTCGGCAGAGCTTCCATTGTCTGACATGAATAATACAAGCGTATTTTCCAATTCGCCCATTTCCTCAATTTTTTTTAGTATTTCACCGATTTTCTGATCTACCCGATCGATCATTGCCGAGTATACAGCCATCTTCAAATCTTCAACATCCTTTAGCGAATCACTCAGCGATTCCCAGAGATCATACGATTCCTGCGAAAGAATAAACCGCTGGTCAGCCAATCCAAGTTCTTTTTGTCTGGCGTATCGTTTTGCCCGAATGTCAGTATATCCGGCTTTGTATTTTCCCCTGTATTTTGCAATGTCTTCCGGCCAGGCCATCAACGGATCATGAGGTGCTGTGTAAGCCATGTAAAGGAAAAATGGTTTGTCTTCATTTTTATATTCTTCGAGCCATTTAAGTGCATATTTTGTGAAATAGTCCGTAGTGTAAAAATCCTTTGGCGGATTGTACGGCTGGAATTTTTCATGATCAATGAAATAAGGTCTATCGGGTTGCTTTTGTGCTGGTCTGGCTTCTCCCTCTCTTTGAAGGCCTGGATTGAAATGATTGCTGGCCCCTTCCCGCAATCCGTAATAACGATCAAATCCACGGTCTACCGGATTTTCGATTCCATGATGTTTTCCAGCCCACAAGGTTCTGTACCCAACTGTTTGCAATACTTCGCCAAGGGTCACCGAATGGCTTAGTGGCTGTTTATAGTTGATATCATATCCGGATTGTTGGGCATAAATACCCGTGAGCAGTGTAGCTCTGGAAGGGAAACATTTGGAGGTGTTGTGCATCTGGGTAAAACGTATTCCATTTTCGGCTAGCCGATCAATGTTGGGTGTGGATACTTCACTTCCATAAGATCCGAGATCCGACCAACCCATGTCATCAACAAGGATGAGCAGGATGTTTGGTTTTTCTTTGGGTGATTGATTACAACTACAAAGAAGAAGGACAGCAATCAAAAAAATTAGTGAATGTACTTTCATGGGGTTTTATGAAATTTGAAACCTGAAAGTAAAAGTAATATTCCTTTGTCTTTAATGACAATTCAAAGCACTTATAATCCATTATATTTGTTTATCTGAGGAAGCATTTTCGTATAACATGTACTCAATAATATTCAAATAAACCATGAAGGAATTCTGGGAGAAAAAATTTACAGATGAACGGACATTGTGGGGATTTGAGCCGTCAGATTCTGCTGTATTGACCAGGGACTTTTTCGTCCGAAATAAAATAAAGAACATTTTAATACCAGGTTTTGGATATGGAAGAAATGCTAAAATTTTCCATGACTGTGGAATCAATGTTACCGGGATTGAAATATCAAAAGAGGCGATAACCATGGCAAAAACGGAAACCAGGCTGGAAGTGAAAATATATCAAGGATCGGTTACGGATATGCCATTTGATCAGGTGCTTTACGATGGCGTTTTTTGCTACGCATTAGCTCATCTGTTAAATAAATTTGAGCGTAAACAGTTTATTAAAAATTGCTTTAGCCAGCTAAGGCCTGGTGGTTTCATGGTTTTTACCGTAATATCCAGGAGTACCGGGATGTATGGAAAAGGGAAGCTTCTGAGTAAGGATCGGTTTGAAATTATGAAAGGGCTAAAGGTTTTTTTCTATGACCTTGAATCTGTGAGACAGGAATTTGGACCTTATGGAATGATAGAATCAATCGAGCTGGATGAACCAATCAAACACATGGGAAATGAACCACCTTTAAAATGTATTTATGTGAAATGCAGAAAAAAAGCAAATTAGGAATATGCAAAAAGCATATTAATTGCCCATCACATGTTGACCAAAAACCCTATGATTAACTAATTTGCACGAATGAAATTCAAATTTAGAAATTGAAATTATTTTTAAAGACTTAAATAAAACTAGAATGATAAAAAAAATACTAGTCATAGCATTATCCTTTATTGTACTTAATTCTTGCAATAACAAACCCAGCCCGGAGGATACCGTTTATGCTGGAAACCCGGTATTCCAAGGATGGTATGCTGATCCGGAAGGCATTATTTTTGATGACGAATACTGGATTTATCCAACCTATTCTGATGATTTTGGAGAGCCGGATCGATCAACTGTTATTTCTGATGAGCAGTTAGCCTTGCAAAAAAACACCATCAATGAACAATATCTGAAGCAGACTTTTTTCAATGCCTTTTCCTCTAAAGACTTGGTGACCTGGACAAAACATTCCCATGTATTGGATATTGAAAATGTAGCATGGGCGTCTTATTCTGTATGGGCACCAGCCATCATCAAAGCAAATGACAAATACTTTTTGTTTTTTTCAGCCAACGATATCCAGAGCAATGATGAAATAGGCGGTATTGGTGTGGCCGTAGCTGATAATCCTGCAGGCCCTTTTATTGATGCTTTGGGGAAACCACTCATTAATCAATTTTATAATGGTGCTCAACCAATCGATCAATTTGTATTCAGGGATGACGATGGTCGGTATTATATGTACTATGGAGGTTGGCGACATTGCAATGTTGTGAAACTAAATGATGACCTGCTTAGTATCCTTCCCTATGAAGACGGCACAATGTTTAAGGAAATTACGCCGGAGAATTATGTCGAAGGACCATTCGTTTTTAAGCGAAAAGGAAAGTATTACCTGATGTGGTCAGAGGGGGGTTGGGGTGGTCCAGACTACAGTGTCGCCTATGCAATTGCGGATT
>JAHEMV010000484.1 GCA_024643455.1 Cytophagales bacterium | reverse complement strand
ATGAAATAGGCGGTATTGGTGTGGCCGTAGCTGATAATCCTGCAGGCCCTTTTATTGATGCTTTGGGGAAACCACTCATTAATCAATTTTATAATGGTGCTCAACCAATCGATCAATTTGTTTTCAGAGATGATGATGGTCGGTATTATATGTACTATGGAGGTTGGCGACATTGCAATGTTGTGAAACTAAATGATGACCTGCTTAGTATCCTTCCCTATGATGACGGCACAATGTTTAAGGAAATTACGCCGGAGAATTATGTCGAAGGACCATTCGTTTTTAAGCGAAAAGGAAAGTATTACCTGATGTGGTCAGAGGGGGGTTGGGGTGGTCCTGACTACAGTGTCGCCTATGCAATTGCGGATTCTCCATTTGGACCATTCAATCGAATCGGTAAAATATTGCAACAGGATCCAGAAGTTGCCACAGGTTCCGGACATCATTCACTCATCAATATTCCAAAAACGGATGATTGGTACATCATTTATCATAGACGTCCATTGAATACTCAAAATGGCAATCATCGGGAGACCTGCATTGACCACATCACTTTTGATGAAAATGGACATATCAATCCGGTAAAAATCACGGTGAAAGGAGTCGAAAAACGAAGCCTAAACTAGGTACTGCAAAAAATATGAAGCAAACATTGATCATAGTATTAATCCTTCTTTTGGGGATCAATTTAATGGCCCAAAAAACGATTGATAATTATGTTTTTTTTAATATGGATAGACATAGAATCCATGAAAAAACATTTTTGGAAACTAAGAAATTGATCGGAGCCCAACTTAAGTACACCTGGAAAGAGCTCGAACCAGAAAAGGATAAGTATGATTTTAGTGAAATAAAAAATGACCTGGATTTTCTAAGCAGTCAAGGAAAGAAACTGTTCATTCAACTCCAGGACGTTACATTTGATACCGTAAGAGTATTCGTCCCACCGTACATCGTTAAGGAAAGCAACTATGGAGGAGGCGTGAACATCCAATATATTTCAGACGAGAAAGATAGCATTATAAGGCAAGATGGCTATGTGGCAAGAAGATGGGATAAAAATGTAGCTGAAAGGTTTCATTTACTGATCATTGCTCTTGCTAAGGAATTCGATGGAAAAATAGAAGGGATTAATTTTGCTGAAACATCTGTAGGATTTGGAGATAGTGGAAAATTATATCCAACTGGATTTACACCGGAAATTTATAGAGATGCGATGCTAAAGCAAATGGAAGCAGCAAAAATAGCATTCATCAAGTCGGTGGTGATTCAATATGCTAATTTTATGCCTGGAGAATGGTTGCCTTGGGACAATAAAGGATACCTGGAAAGCCTGTATCAATTTGCTGCAGAAAATAATATCGGAATGGGTGGGCCGGATATCAAAATTTACAAAAAAGCACAAATGAACCATAGCTATAAATTTTTGAAGGAATTTTCAAATGACATTAAAACAGGAATAGCTGTGCAATGGGGAAACTATGAGGAGATCAATCCGAAAACCGAAAAGGAAGTTACCATTGATGAACTATATAATTTTGGTGAACATGAAATTGGCTTAGACTATATTTTTTGGTGTACTCAGGAGCCGTATTACTCAAAAAGATTGATTCCATACTTAGATGGAATAAAATAACAGTATGCAAGAAGGATACATTATAATAGTACCTCCCAAAAAGAACCTAAAAACCCATATTTAATACAGATGAAATTTCAGCTTCCATATTCTGAAAAATATTTTTTTGTAAATATTCATATTTGATTCGCTTTCTAGCAGATACTGGAGAGCTTTGATAATTATCCGTTACATGTTATGAAAAACCAAGACATTTTTAAATCAGTTGTAGTGCTGCTTGCTGCAAGCTTTTTATCTTCTTGTAGTTCGATGAATTCCCTTACTTTGAGCGTTACTGAACCAGCTCCTGTATATCTCTCAAGCGAAATTAAATCTGCCGGAATCATTGACCGGAGTCTGCCAACAGAAAACAATCAAAAAATGGATGATATGGATAAGTATCTATCTGCAGAAGGAAAAAACCTGGACAAAGAAGGAGCCCAGACCAGTGTTGTTGGTCTTTTTGATGAGTTGAAAAATAATAACAGATTTGACGAGTTAAAAATAATTGATAACACAAACATAAAAAGCCCTGGGATGGGGATTTTTCCCGCGCCGCTCACCTGGCAACAAGTCAATCAAATTTGCGATGAAAATAATGTAGACGCCCTATTTGTATTATCCTTTTACGATACGGATGCAAAGGTAAATGTTGCTGCAAATCCAGTAGAAATTGCTGGCCCTTTGGGTGTCAAAATACCTGCCATCGAAACACAGATAACGATAAATACACTGATAAAGACAGGTTGGAGAATTTATGATCCGATCAATGAGATCATTCAGGATGAATATATCATCAATGAAAACCAGGTATCAAGTGGCAGAGGAATCAATCCCCTGAACGCTGCTCAGGCTATTATTGGAAGAAAAGAAGCTGTTTTACAAGTGAGCAATACCATTGGGCATAATTATGCATTTCGTATACTTCCCTATCGAACCAGAGTAAACAGAGAATACTTTGTGAAAGGGACAGATAATTTTGAAGTAGGCAAACGCCGTGCGCAGACAGGAGACTGGGATGGTGCGGCCGAATTATGGGAAAAAGAGATTGATAACCCAAAAGGAAAAATTGCCGGAAGAGCATACTATAATATGGCCATCATCAATGAAATCAATGGCAATCTTGATACAGCAGTAGATTGGGCATCAAAATCATATAGTGATTATGGAATTAAGGATGCACTACATTATGTCAATATTTTGAAAGACAGAATCTATAGAAATGAACAGTTGCGTCAGCAAACTGAATAATTAAATCCAATCTGGGCCTGATTTTTTAAGTTTATTGTTCCTGATGTCGGGGATTTAAAATTTCAAAACTCATGAGAATTGTTAATTTTGAGGAAGAGTTGCATACCTGAAAATTGCAATTTTACCTGGTTAGCTGTACCTGATATCTTGATGAAACACAGAATTTTTATTCTTTTGATGCTCATTTCTATGCATGCAAATGCTCAACATAGCGGAATGGATTTTCAGAATATTTTTAGTTCAAGCATGCGGGAAGGTGTGGCATGTTATCGAATACCCTCACTGGTAACGGCACCGAATGGAGATTTGGTGGCAGCTATTGATGAACGCGTGCTATCATGTGAAGATTTGAAACTAAATAAGGATATCAATATTGTCGTTCGTCGTAGTACGGATAATGGGAATACATGGTCGCAAATAGAATCGATAGTTGATTATCCTCTAGGCCAGTCGGCCTCTGACCCTTCCATGATTGTCGATGAGGTAACAGAAGTCATTTTTCTTTTCTTCAATTATATGGACCTCAACAACGAAAAGGACATATATTATTTGAAGGTGGTAAAAAGCAATGACAACGGAAAAACCTGGAGCGAACCAGAAGATATCACTTCTCAAATCACCAAATCGGAATGGCACAATGATTTCAAATTTATCACTTCGGGACGGGGCATTCAGGCTCACTCAGGCAAATTATTGCACACCCTGGTGAATTTAGAAAGAGGGCTTTTTATTTTCGGGAGCGATGACCATGGACTTACCTGGTTTTTTATCGACACACCCCTCAAACCAGCGGATGAATCCAAGATTGTAGAGTTGGCCGATGGGACCTGGATGGTCAATAGTCGAGTCAGTGGAGTTGGTCTCCGTTATGTGCATACCTCATCAGACCAGGGAAAGACCTGGAAATCCAGGCCAGATTCTACATTGATCGACCCGGCATGCAACGCAAGCATTATTCGCTATACATCTATAAAAGAAGGATCGGATAAAAACCGATTGCTCTTTTCAAATGCCAATTCAAAGAAAAGGCGGAAGAACATGACTGTAAGAATCAGTTACGATGAAGGGATCACCTGGTCAAAAGGAAAGACGATTTATACTGGAGGATCTGCTTATTCTTCATTAACAATACTTAAAAACGGTTCTATTGGTTTGTTTTTTGAAAAGGATTTCTACAATGAAAATGACTTCGTTTGCTTTTCCCTGGATTGGCTTACAGATGGGAAAGACAAAGACACGGTACCCGACCGTCAATAAAGTATGCGTGT
>JAHEMV010000483.1 GCA_024643455.1 Cytophagales bacterium | reverse complement strand
CTGGAGCGAATTCGATCCAAAGCCCTGGCCATGCAATCCACGGCTGATCTTCATGGTGTGTCAATTGTGTTACGTGAACAAATGGGAATGCTGGGGCAGCCGGATCTTGAATCATCAATCGTTCATCTTTACAACAGTTCCCAGACGCTGGAATCCTGGTACACCTTCAAGTCAACAAAAACTAAATCGGATAAAATAGTTACGGATGTTGCAATTATTCCTGTAAATTCCTGTGATTACATCAGGGAGACTATTGAAAAATACAACTCCAGAGATACAGAATACACCATAATTTCTAAAGGGAAAAAATTAGCAGATTGGTATAACATTATGGTAAAGGTTGCTCCCGATACCATAGAGTATGATGATAACGATAAAATGTTGGTTCCGGAAATTTTGTACTATCATTATACCAAATTCACCGGTGGAGCACTGCTGATGATTTCCAATGAAAAACCTTCTGAAGAATCAAAAGAGCTACAACGACGTGCCGCGAAAGTATTTAATCTGGCTTACCAGCGTTTTTTGGATTTGCAACAGGCAGAAGCACGAGCAATGGAGTCCGCAAAGCAAGCTTCGCTAGACCGGGTCCGTGCAGAAATCGCCTCCATGCGTACCACTAAAGACCTGGAAAGGATAACTCCGCTGATTTGGAAAGAACTTACGGCACTTGGAATACCCTTTATCCGTTGCGGGGTGTTTATCATGGACGAAAGCAGGGAAATGATTCAAACCTATCTTTCCACTCCCGACGGTCATTCATTGACGGCTTTTGAAATGTCATTCAACGAAAAGGGAGTTGCCAGTGGAGCTGTCCAGCAGTGGAGAAAAAATGCCATCTATCGCGATCACTGGGATAAAAACCAGTTCATAGGTTTTATGCAGAACCTGATTAAAGGTGGAAAAGTGGATAAACCTGAATCATTCCAGGGCGCTTCTGCCCCACCCGAATCCCTGTTCCTGAACTTTGTCCCGTTTAAACAGGGTATGCTTTATGTGGGGAATAGTTCCGCACTCGCTGATGATGAACTTAATTTGACAAAGTCACTTGCTGAGGCTTTTTCCATTGCTTATGCCAGATATGAAGATTTTAAACATTTGGAAGAAGCAAACGACCAAATACAAAAAACACTGGCAGATTTAAAATCCACCCAATCACAACTCATCCAGTCGGAAAAGATGGCTTCATTGGGAGAACTCACTGCCGGAATAGCACATGAGATTCAGAATCCATTGAACTTTGTAAATAATTTTTCGGAGGTAAGCTCGGAGTTGATCGATGAAATGAATGAGGAAATTACGGCTGGAGAAATTGAAGAAGTAAAAGCAATTGCCAATGATCTCAAGCAAAATCTGGACAAAATAAGACATCATGGACAACGTGCCAGTGGTATTGTGAAAGGGATGCTGGAACATTCCAGAGTTGGTGACGGCAAGAAAGAACTGATCGATTTGAACAATCTTACCGATGAATACTTACGTCTCGCCTATCACGGCCTTCGCGCCAAAGACAAAAGCTTCAATGCGGACTTTAAAACAGAATTCGATGAAAATATGCCAAAAATCCTTGTCATTCCACAAGACATAGGAAGGGTACTGCTGAACCTGATCAACAATGCTTTTTATGCAGTGGATAAAAAAGCCGCGCGTCACTCAGACCCAGAGCACAGCGAAGGGGAAGAGTCTTTAGCGGCTGTTGACTACAAACCGGAAGTAGTTGTCAGTACAAAAAAGCACTCAAATTCCATAGAAATATGTGTGAAGGATAACGGCCCCGGTATTCCCGAAAATATCAAAGAAAAAATCTTTCAACCATTCTTCACCACTAAACCGACAGGACAAGGTACCGGTTTGGGGTTGAGTTTGAGCTATGATATTGTGAAAGCACATGGTGGGGAGTTGAGGGTGGAAAGCCCGCCTACTGGAAGGACAAGCAAGGCTGGTAAAGGGAGTGAATTTATTATACAAATACCCATAGTCTGAATCACGCCTGCCTGCGGTAGGCAGGGATTAATAGGATGACGCGGATTAGCTTAAAATCAGTGCAAATCAGTGATTCAGACTAATGCGCATAGAGGGAAATAAAAGTGAACAATATACTTAAGTAACGGTACTTAGATTATCATTCATTTGCCCGGATAAGTTTCATGGTTAAAATTATTATCTGCATATAGATATTTATTTTCACGTATGCCACTTTTTAGTGAAACCAAATTGAAATATGCATAAGTTTAATTATATTTCGCTAATCCCATTTCATATGAATACCCTTTCCGGTTGCAGTACATCAGGTACTTGTTTACTTAGGATACTTGCAGGTATTCTCACATTCTTTATGTACCATACCGCATTTTCTCAATCTTTAATTACGGGCACAGTGAAAGGAAGCGATGATTTAGCCTTACCTGGTGCCACACTGGTTATCATCGGAACTAATATTTATACTACGACCGATACAGAAGGAAAATTTGCTTTAAAGGCAGAATCTGGCGTTACGATTGAAGTTTCATTTCTGGGCTATACTTCTTACCAATTTGTAGTAGGCAATCAAACGGAAATAAACATAGTACTTAATCAATTGACAACGAATCTGGCAGAGGTGGTGGTGGTTGGATATGGAATTCAAAATAAAAAAGATTTAACAGGCGCCATAGGTTCAATTCAGGAAAAGGACTTTAACAAAGGAAATTATACTTCACCGGATCAGCTGATTCAAGGCAGAGTAGCTGGTGTTCAAATCTCAAATACCAGCGGACAACCTGGTGTTGCCTCAACTATAAAAATTCGTGGCAACGCAGTGATAACGGGTACAGGTCATCCGCTGTTTGTATTAGATGGAGTTCCTCTGAGTGGATTACAAACCAGACCAAATATTGGAGAAAATAGCAATGGAGCCGACTTTGGAACATCCCCGGCCGGGAATCCCTTAAATTTTATCAACCCAAATGATATTGCCTCGATTGATATTTTAAAAGATGCTTCTGCTGCCGCCATTTATGGTTCCCGTGCTGCCTATGGTGTTGTTAACATCACCACAAAAAAAGCTCAGACGGGTGAACCAACGATTGATTTTTCCTTATCAGCGGGGATGGCTTCTATTCAAAATAAAGTAAAAGTATTAGATGAAAATCAATACAGGGAAGCAATGAATTATTATAATGTTAACCCTGCAAATGATAAAGGCGGAAGCACAAATAGCCTATCCGCGATATCAAGGACCGGTATCCAACAGAATTACAATGTGGGAATAGGCGGAGGGAATACAAATGGAAAATACAGGGTGTCGTTTGGTTATCTTGACCAGGAAGGGATCATAGCCGCATCTGAAATTAAAAAGTACAATGCAAGCCTATCAACAAACTTCAAATTTTTGGAGAGCAAAAGATTGGGGGCAGATCTAAATTTGATAGCCAGTCAATATCAGGAAGAAATACCATTAATAAGAAATGAAGGCGGTCTCATTGGGAATGCATTAAGATGGAACCCTACAGATTCGCTAAGAAATAGTGATGGAAGTTTTAATAATCCCTACGGCAATAACCCATTAGCCATTTCGGAACTTTATCATGATAATTCAAATGTAACAACCATTCTAGCCAGCGTTTCTCCTTACTATGAATTTACGGATTGGTTGTTATTAAAGGTGGTGGGAAGTCTAAATTATGCCGCCGGTGAAAGGCGAAATTCATTTGAACAAAACTTATTGCCAAATCCTCCAATGAAATACGGCACAGCAAGTATTTATAACAACCAGAATTACTCAAACCAGTTAACAACAACGCTTCAATTTAAAAATGAAATACTGCCACAAATAAACCTGACCGCTATCGCAGGATTTGAGTACATGCAATTCAAAAACAAAGGTTCGTCCATTCAGGTAATAGGGTCTGATGACAGTGGGTTTGGTAATTTTGGTCTGGACTACACCAACTATATTCAATATTCGAATCCTGACAATCGAGTAGTATCATCATTTGTTGAACCACAAACTGAATTGCAATCGTATTTCGGACGAACAATATTTGATTATAAAAACAAGTACTTGTTAACTGCCACCTTCAGGGCCGACGGCTCGAGTAAGTTTGGAAAAGAAAATAAGTATGGTTATTTCCCTTCTTTATCGGCCGGTTGGATAGTCAGTCA